>NZ_JAACFW010000057.1:0-507 GCF_029237245.1 Aeromonas sp. 5HA1 | reverse complement strand
ACTTGCGAATGGCCTTGGCAGATTTGCCGCCTTCGGTGGCGACCACGATCAGCGGGGCGTCCAGCTTCTCGGAGGTCTCGACCGCGCCTTTACAGACCGCTTCGGTGATGCGCAGCTTGTTGCTGTCATTGGCAGCAGACAGGTTGGACGGCATGACGGCATCGGTACGCTCGCAGATGGTGGCCATGATGGTCACGGCTTCCAGCGGGTACTTGCCCTTGGCGGACTCACCGGACAGCATGACTGCATCGGTACCGTCCAGGATGGCGTTGGCCACGTCACCGGCTTCGGCGCGGGTCGGACGCGGGTTCTTGATCATGGAATCCAGCATCTGGGTGGCGGTGATAACCACTTTGCGTGCCTTGTTGCACTTGGTGATAATCATCTTCTGGGCGAAGATCACTTCTTCAACCGGAATTTCCACGCCCATGTCGCCACGTGCCACCATGATGCCGTCGGAGACAGCCAGGATCTCGTCGAAGTTGTCCAGGCCTTCCTGGTTTTCGA
>NZ_JAACFW010000056.1:0-516 GCF_029237245.1 Aeromonas sp. 5HA1 | reverse complement strand
CGATTTCCCAGCGATGGCTGTAGAGCTCGACGATGTCAGCCCCCGGGAAGCGCATCGGGTCAACCATTGAGGTCAGCACCTGCCGCTCCTTGCCGTTGATAGTGCGGGTCAGCAAGCGGGCTTCCACCGTGTCCGGCAGTTGCGGCCACTTCTTGCGTGCCTGTGGATTGGTTTTGAGATGCACCAGTGCATCCTGGCGCCCCAGCTTGCGTACCACCTCGTATTGCGTGCCCTTTTTGAGCGGCAGCAGCCAGTGACGCTCGCTGCCAGCAGTTTGCCAGGCGTGTAGCAGACCGAGGGAGTAAAACCCCTTGTCGAACAGGGTCAGCGAGTGGTCCGGCGTGCGCGCGACAAGCTGTTCGGCCAGCGCCATCTCGTTGATGGCGCAACTCTCCATGACAGCCTGAACAAGCAGGTGGCTGGTCAGCTCCATCTGGCAGAGCATGCGCACCTGCGGATAGGCGGTCTCCCCATGCTGGGTGCCGGGTTTGGCAAAGGCGGCGGCATTGTCCGGGG
>NZ_JAACFW010000055.1:0-520 GCF_029237245.1 Aeromonas sp. 5HA1 | reverse complement strand
TCCTTCACGCCAGCAATGCTGCCCAGTTTGAGTCACTCTCCGACCTCATTCCCCCTGCGCTCATCACTACCCTGCTCGCCGAAGAGGATGTCGTGACCCTGCGCCGTCGCCGCATGCCCATGGAGCGTCTGGTCTGGGCCATCATCGGCATGGCCATCTTCCGCCATGTCCCCATGACCCAGCTGGTCAATCAGCTCGATATCCTCTTGCCCGGTGACCGCCCCTTTGTCGCCCCCAGCGCCTTCCTGCAAGCTCGCCAAAAGCTTGGCCACAAGAGCATTGAGCGGCTATTTCACGACACCGCCGCAGGCTGGCACCAGCAGGCCAATCACCCCGGCTGGGCCGGGTTGCAACTACTCGCCGTCGATGGCGTGATGTGGCGCACGCCCGATACCCCGGACAATGCCGCCGCCTTTGCCAAACCCGGCACCCAGCATGGGGAGACCGCCTATCCGCAGGTGCGCATGCTCTGCCAGATGGAGCTGACCAGCCACCTGCTTGTTCAGGCTGTCATGGAGAG
>NZ_JAACFW010000054.1:0-530 GCF_029237245.1 Aeromonas sp. 5HA1 | reverse complement strand
ACGCGACTTGTTGTCGTACAACAAGGACCAAAATAAAATTTGGTTTTCGCCAAGAAGTTTCCAAAGCACTTGTAACAAATGTTTGAGAACTACTTTTTAAATCAGCTTTCCAGATTGTTAAAGAGCAAACTTCATAAAGAAGTCAAAGGCATAGATTGAACATCAAGGCTCAATGCATGGCTTTTGCTTCTCACAAAATACAGTACCGATTATGGTGGAGCTATGCGGGATCGAACCGCAGACCTCCTGCGTGCAAAGCAGGCGCTCTCCCAGCTGAGCTATAGCCCCATAATCGGGAACGAAGTGGTGGGTCTGAGTGGACTCGAACCACCGACCTCACCCTTATCAGGGGTGCGCTCTAACCACCTGAGCTACAGACCCACTTCGTGTACTGTCTCTAAACTTGAATCAAGGCAATCTGTGTGAACACTCAACAACTTCGACATCTTAAGGTAAGGAGGTGATCCAACCCCAGGTTCCCCTAGGGTTACCTTGTTACGACTTCACCCCAGTCATGAATCACACCGTGG
>NZ_JAACFW010000053.1:0-591 GCF_029237245.1 Aeromonas sp. 5HA1 | reverse complement strand
CCTGGCGGCCATAGCGCCGTGGAACCACCTGATCCCATGCCGAACTCAGAAGTGAAACGCGGTAGCGCCGATGGTAGTGTGGCATTCGCCATGCGAGAGTAGGACACTGCCAGGCACCCAATTAAACAGCGACGTGCACATCACGACACTGGCCGAGAGGATGACACCTCTTATAAGCGGCAAAAGATTTAGCGATAAGCTAGCCAAATAGCGGAGCGGTAGTTCAGTTGGTTAGAATACCGGCCTGTCACGCCGGGGGTCGCGGGTTCGAGTCCCGTCCGCTCCGCCACTAATTTGAAGGCCTTCCCAATCGGGAAGGCCTTTTTGCTTTTTAGCATTTGCGAACGAGATAAGGAAACAAGGGGCAGCAGACAGGGCTGCGACTTGCCGCTGGCAACTCGGTCCCTGCCTGCAGTCCCTTGTGCTTGAGCTGGACTGCGTCCATCTCCCCGTCCGCTCCGCCACTGTCTAGTCCTGAAATAGGTTTACACATTTTCGGCTAGCATTTCTCCACTCAGAACCCCCGATGCACTGCATCGGGGGTTCTGTATTTCAACGCATGATGCGGCCGCTCCACGTTGTAGATATCCA
>NZ_JAACFW010000052.1:0-623 GCF_029237245.1 Aeromonas sp. 5HA1 | reverse complement strand
TACTATCTTGCGTGAGTACGCATCCGTCACCAAGCTCAGGTACAGTGGCCCACTCCTGGCTGGCAGATAGGTGATGTCGGCGACCCAGACTTGCTCCGGGGCCACCGGTGTGACCTGCTCAGGCCCCGCCTTGAGCAAGTTGGGATGACGGTAGAAACGGTGAAAACTGTGGGTGGTCTTGTGATACGCCCGCCTGGGCGGCACCAGCAGGCGATGCTCGGCCAATATCCGAAACAGCCTGTCCCGCCCGACCTTGAGCCCGCCATCATCCTGACCCTGAAGCAGATAATGCAGCTTGCGGGTGCCGACCCGCGGTTGTCGCAGCCGTACCTGACGCACGAAGCGCACCACCTGCTGCCCCTGTGCATGGCGCACGTCAGCAACCCGATTGCGCTTGTAGTAAGCCTGACGGCTTATCCCCAGAAACAGGCAAGCCCTGACGATGGTCAGCCTCTCGACTTGCCGCTGCGAGAGGACTTGCCGGGTCGCTTTTTTACGATGGAGACGCCGTAGTCGTTCTTCAGCACATCGACGACGGCCTCAAAGAACTGGGCCTTCTGGCTCATCAGCGCCAACTGCTGCTCGAGCTCCTTGATACGCTGTTCGGGCGTCTGGTTGTCGGG
>NZ_JAACFW010000051.1:0-757 GCF_029237245.1 Aeromonas sp. 5HA1 | reverse complement strand
CTTCTCACAGCTTATCGCAGGTTAGTACGTCCTTCATCGCCTCTGACTGCCAAGGCATCCACCATGTACGCTTAGTCACTTAACCATACAACCCCAAGAAGTGTCGTCGAAACGACGCGACTTGTTGCTGTACAACAAGGACCAAAATAAAATTTGGTTTTCGCCAAGAAGTTTCCAAAGCACTTGTAACAAATGTTTGAGAACTACTTTTTAAATCAGCTTTCCAGATTGTTAAAGAGCATGTTTGCAACGGCGCAAGGCCGAAGAAAACAGACATAAACATGTAATGCTTATGTCTGCATTCTCGTATCTAGCAAAAAAGACAAGAAGAGAAGTGGCGTCCCCTAGGGGATTCGAACCCCTGTTACCGCCGTGAAAGGGCGGTGTCCTAGGCCTCTAGACGAAGGGGACCCAAAATCATCTTTGCGCTGCGTCAGCAGTGCAGATTTTGGGTAATGGCGAGTGCTGAGCCTGCGAGGCCGAGCGCCATTATTCACATCCCAAAACCCAATGATAGGGCTTCTCTCATCTGACCGAAGCCAGATAAGCACTGACACGCCAAGGCGCATCAGGTCTTTGCTCTAACTACTTTGAATCAAGGCAATCTGTGTGAACACTCAACAACTTCGTCATCTTAAGGTAAGGAGGTGATCCAACCCCAGGTTCCCCTAGGGTTACCTTGTTACGACTTCACCCCAGTCATGAATCACACCGTGGTAAACGCCCTCCCGAAGGTTAAGCTATCTACTTCTGGTGC
>NZ_JAACFW010000050.1:0-788 GCF_029237245.1 Aeromonas sp. 5HA1 | reverse complement strand
ATCATCTTCTGGGCGAAGATCACTTCTTCAACCGGAATTTCCACGCCCATGTCGCCACGTGCCACCATGATGCCGTCGGAGACAGCCAGGATCTCGTCGAAGTTGTCCAGGCCTTCCTGGTTTTCGATCTTGGAGATGATCTGGATGTTCTCGCCACCGTGGGCTCTCAGGTGCTCACGGATTTCCAGCACGTCTTCTTTCTTGCGAATGAAGGAGGCAGCAACGAAATCAACGCCTTGCTCGCAACCGAAGATGAGGTCGCGCTTGTCTTTCTCGGCCAGGGCCGGCAGCTTGATGGAGACGCCCGGCAGGTTGATGCCTTTGTTCTCGCCCAGATCACCGCTGTTCAGCACTTTACAGATGACTTCACGCTCGGTGATTTCGATCACGTCCATGCCGATCAGGCCGTCATCCACCAGGATGCGGTTGCCGACGCGCAGGTCGTTGGCGAAACCGGCATAGGTCACGGCCACTTTGTCTTTGTTGCCAATGACGGTCTGGTCGGTGGTGAAGGTGAAGGTCTGGCCAGCGACCAGGGCAACGTCGTTGCCGCCTTCCAGCTTGATGGTACGGATTTCCGGACCCTTGGTGTCGAGCAGTATGGCCGCGTGCTTGCCGGTTTCGGCCATGACAGCGCGCAGGTTGTTGATACGACCACCGTGCTCGGCGTAATCGCCGTGGGAGAAGTTCAGGCGCATGACGTTCATGCCGGCATCCAGCATTTTAGCCAGCATTTCTTTGGATTCGGTCTTGGGACCTATGGTGCAGACGATTTTGGTCTTTTTCAT
>NZ_JAACFW010000049.1:0-959 GCF_029237245.1 Aeromonas sp. 5HA1 | reverse complement strand
GTGTATCCCTTTAGACTCGCCGCCATCTTCACCATCTGGCTGCGCAGCAGGTTGTACGCCAGCAGCACGCCCCACAGCTCTTGCCGTATCCCCGTCGCCTTCTTGCTACGCAGGGTCAGTCGGTGTTGTTGCAGGCTGTGCTTCATCTCCCGATAGCCCAACTCGATTTCCCAGCGATGGCTGTAGAGCTCGACGATGTCAGCCCCCGGGAAGCGCATCGGGTCAACCATTGAGGTCAGCACCTGCCGCTCCTTGCCGTTGATAGTGCGGGTCAGCAAGCGGGCTTCCACCGTGTCCGGCAGTTGCGGCCACTTCTTGCGTGCCTGTGGACTGGTCTTGAGCTGCACCAGTACATCCTGGCGCCCCAGCTTGCGTACCACCTCGTACTGCGTGCCCTTTTTGAGCGGCAGCAGCCAGTGACGCTCGCTGCCAGCAGTTTGCCAGGCGTGTAGCAGACCGAGGGAGTAAAACCCCTTGTCGAACAGGGTGAGCGAGTGGTCCGGTGTGCGTGCAATGAGCTGTTCGGCCAGCGCCATCTCGTTGACGGCGCAGCTCTCCATGACAGCCTGAACAAGCAGATGACTGGTCAGCTCCATCTGGCAGAGCATGCGCACCTGCGGATAAGCGGTCTCCCCATGCTGGGTACCGGGCTTGGCAAAGGCGGCGGCATTGTCCGGGGTATCAGGCGTGCGCCACATCACGCCATCGACGGCGAGCAGTTGCAGCCCGGCCCAGCCGGGGTGATTGGCCTGCTGGTGCCAGCCTGTGGCGGTTTCGTGAAACAGCCGCTCAATGCTCTTGTGGCCAAGCTTTTGGCGAGCTTGCAGGAAGGCGCTGGGAGCAACAAAGGGGCGGTCACCGGGCAAGAGGATATCGAGCTGATTGACCAGCTGGGTCATGGGGACGTGGCGGAAGATAGCCATGCCGATGATGGCCCAGACCAGGCGCTCCATGGGCAT
>NZ_JAACFW010000048.1:0-1013 GCF_029237245.1 Aeromonas sp. 5HA1 | reverse complement strand
ACCATTCCACTAACTTCCAAGAAACTTAAGGGCTAATCCCCGTTCGCTCGCCGCTACTGAGGGAATCTCGGTTGATTTCTTTTCCTCGGGGTACTTAGATGTTTCAGTTCTCCCGGTTCGCCTCGTTACACTATGTATTCATGCAACGATACCCAAGTTATCTTGGGTGGGTTTCCCCATTCGGAAATCTGTGAGTAATAGCGTCTCTTACCGACTTCTCACAGCTTATCGCAGGTTAGTACGTCCTTCATCGCCTCTGACTGCCAAGGCATCCACCATGTACGCTTAGTCACTTAACCATACAACCCCAAGAAGTGTCGTCGAAACGACGCGACTTGTTGCTGTACAACAAGGACCAAAATAAAATTTGGTTTTCGCCAAGAAGTTTCCAAAGCACTTGTAACAAATGTTTGAGAACTACTTTTTAAATCAGCTTTCCAGATTGTTAAAGAGCATGTTTGCAACGGTCATCGACCGAAGAAAACAGACATAAACACGTATGCTTATGTCTGCATTCTTGTTAGCAAGAAGAGAAGTGGCGTCCCCTAGGGGATTCGAACCCCTGTTACCGCCGTGAAAGGGCGGTGTCCTAGGCCTCTAGACGAAGGGGACGAAAATCATGTTTTGCGAAGGTAACTTCGCAATGATTTTCGTAAAGGCGATGTGCCGAGCCGGCGAGGCCGAGCGACATGTCGTCTTTAGCGCAGCTCGTTGTTATCGCTAACTCTGAATTGGGTAGCAACTTGCGCCGCTATTCACATCCCAACCCAACGAACGGGCTTCTCTCGTTTGGCTTTCACCAAACAAGCACTGACGCTTGCGCATCAGGTCTTTGCTCTAACTACTTTGAATCAAGGCAATCTGTGTGAACACTCAACAACTTCGACATCTTAAGGTAAGGAGGTGATCCAACCCCAGGTTCCCCTAGGGTTACCTTGTTACGACTTCACCCCAGTCATGAATCACACCGTGGTAAACGCCCTCCCGAAGGTTAAGCTATCTACTTCTGGTGC
>NZ_JAACFW010000046.1:0-2822 GCF_029237245.1 Aeromonas sp. 5HA1 | reverse complement strand
GAAAGCTGACGTGAATAACGAGTTGCCTGTTGGCTTCGCTATCACTGAATTAGTTAGTAGTTCGTTCATTCGCTACAAGGCCAGAAACACTTCTTGGGTGTTGTATGGTTAAGCCTCACGGGTAATTAGTACGGGTTAGCTCAATGCATCGCTGCACTTACACACCCCGCCTATCAACGTTGTGGTCTCCAACGGCCCTTTAGGACCCTCAAGGGGTCAGGGATGACTCATCTCAGGGCTCGCTTCCCGCTTAGATGCTTTCAGCGGTTATCGATTCCGAACTTAGCTACCGGGCAGTGCCACTGGCGTGACAACCCGAACACCAGAGGTTCGTTCACTCCGGTCCTCTCGTACTAGGAGCAACTCCCTTCAATCATCCAACGCCCACGGCAGATAGGGACCGAACTGTCTCACGACGTTCTGAACCCAGCTCGCGTACCACTTTAAATGGCGAACAGCCATACCCTTGGGACCGACTTCAGCCCCAGGATGTGATGAGCCGACATCGAGGTGCCAAACACCGCCGTCGATATGAACTCTTGGGCGGTATCAGCCTGTTATCCCCGGAGTACCTTTTATCCGTTGAGCGATGGCCCTTCCATTCAGAACCACCGGATCACTATGACCTACTTTCGTACCTGCTCGACCTGTCCGTCTCGCAGTTAAGCTGGCTTATGCCATTGCACTAACCTCCTGATGTCCGACCAGGATTAGCCAACCTTCGTGCTCCTCCGTTACTCTTTGGGAGGAGACCGCCCCAGTCAAACTACCCACCAGGCACTGTCCGCGAGCCCGATTCAGGGCCCTGCGTTAGAACATCAAACATACAAGGGTGGTATTTCAAGGACGGCTCCAGCGCAACTGGCGTCACGCCTTCAAAGCCTCCCACCTATCCTACACATGTAGGTTCAATGTTCAGTGCCAAGCTGTAGTAAAGGTTCACGGGGTCTTTCCGTCTAGCCGCGGGTACACCGCATCTTCACGGCGAATTCGATTTCACTGAGTCTCGGGTGGAGACAGCATGGCCATGGTTACACCATTCGTGCAGGTCGGAACTTACCCGACAAGGAATTTCGCTACCTTAGGACCGTTATAGTTACGGCCGCCGTTTACCGGGGCTTCGATCAAGAGCTTCGCTTGCGCTAACCCCATCAATTAACCTTCCGGCACCGGGCAGGTGTCACACCCTATACGTCCACTTTCGTGTTTGCAGAGTGCTGTGTTTTTGATAAACAGTCCCAGCCATCTGGTCACTGCGACTCCCAACTGCTCCATCCGCAAGGGACTTCACTGTCAAGAGCGAACCTTCTCCCGAAGTTACGGTTCTATTTTGCCTAGTTCCTTCACCCGAGTTCTCTCAAGCGCCTTGGTATTCTCTACCCGACCACCTGTGTCGGTTTGGGGTACGATGACTTGTAATCTGAAGCTTAGAGGCTTTTCCTGGAAGCAGGGCATCAATGGCTTCACCACCGTAGTGGCTTCGTCTCGTGTCTCAGTGTTGTGTCTCCGGATTTGCCTAGAAACACCACCTACGCACTTTCACCAGGACAACCGTCGCCTGGCCCACCTAGCCTTCTCCGTCCCCCCATCGCAATTACAAGTCGTGCAGGAATATTAACCTGCTTCCCATCGATTACGCCTTTCGGCCTCACCTTAGGGGTCGACTCACCCTGCCCCGATTAACGTTGGACAGGAACCCTTGGTCTTCCGGCGAGGAGGCTTTTCACCCCCTTTATCGTTACTTACGTCAGCATTCGCACTTCTGATATCTCCAGCATACCTCTCGATACACCTTCGCAGACTTACAGAACGCTCCCCTACCACTCACACATAAGTGTGAATCCGCGGCTTCGGTGCCTGGTTTGAGCCCCGTTACATCTTCCGCGCAGGCCGACTCGACTAGTGAGCTATTACGCTTTCTTTAAATGATGGCTGCTTCTAAGCCAACATCCTAGCTGTCTGAGCCTTCCCACATCGTTTCCCACTTAACCAGAACTTTGGGACCTTAGCCGGCGGTCTGGGTTGTTTCCCTCTTCACGACGGACGTTAGCACCCGCCGTGTGTCTCCCGGATATTACTTACTGGTATTCGGAGTTTGCATGGAGTTGGTAAGTCGGGATGACCCCCTAGTCCAAACAGTGCTCTACCCCCAGTAGTATTCGTCCGAGGCGCTACCTAAATAGCTTTCGGGGAGAACCAGCTATCTCCGAGTTTGATTGGCCTTTCACCCCCAGCCACAGGTCATCCCCTAACTTTGCAACGTTAGTGGGTTCGGTCCTCCAGTTGATGTTACTCAACCTTCAACCTGCCCATGGCTAGATCACCCGGTTTCGGGTCTACACCTTGCAACTAGACGCCCAGTTAAGACTCGGTTTCCCTACGGCTCCCCTATACGGTTAACCTCGCTACAAAATGTAAGTCGCTGACCCATTATACAAAAGGTACGCAGTCACCCCGAAGGGCTCCCACTGCTTGTACGTACACGGTTTCAGGTTCTATTTCACTCCCCTCACAGGGGTTCTTTTCGCCTTTCCCTCACGGTACTGGTTCACTATCGGTCAGTCAGGAGTATTTAGCCTTGGAGGATGGTCCCCCCATATTCAGACAGGATGTCACGTGTCCCGCCCTACTCGATTTCACTTCAAGGTCGTTTTCATGTACGGGGCTATCACCCTGTATCGCTGGCCTTTCCAGGACCATTCCACTAACTTCCAAGAAACTTAAGGGCTAATCCCCGTTCGCTCGCCGCTACTGAGGGAATCTCGGTTGATTTCTTTTCCTCGGGGTACTTAGATGTTTCAGTTCTCCCGGTTCGCCTCGTT
>NZ_JAACFW010000045.1:0-3248 GCF_029237245.1 Aeromonas sp. 5HA1 | reverse complement strand
GGCAGTTTGTGCTGCCGGCACGAAGGGAACGAAGCTACCCCCGCTGCGTGAAGCCAAGGCCACAGAAATACAGTGTAAAAAAGCCAATAAAAACAATGCCAGTCAGGCTTAACTGACTGGCATTAGCGCCCAGGCGCCGGTTTAATGTGATGGTCAGCCTGACCCACAGCCCAGCAGGCTACGCTTGCTGGGCTGTTTCTTTTCTACTTCAGGAGAGCATCATGGCAACTATCGCACTCTTTGGACTCGACATCGGCAAGCACTCCTTTCATCTCGTCGGACAGGATGCCAACGGCAAACCCGTCTTCAAACGCCAGTTCACTCGTTCTAGCCTCATTCATTACCTCGCTCAGCACCCCGCTTGTCGCATTGTGATGGAAGCCTGCTGTGGCGCACACTGGCTAGCCCGTCAACTCGCTGGTTTCGGCCATCAGGTGCAATTGATCGCACCACAGTATGTTCGCCCTTTTGTCACCGGCAACAAGAACGACTTCCTTGATGCACACGCCATCTGTGAAGCGGCTTCCCGTCCCTCCATGCGCTATGTCGGCGTCAAAACACCAGAACAGCAGGCCAGCTCGGCACAGTATGAGCACTATCGCTACCTGGCAGAGTTGATTGCCGGGCTGGATAGCCAGATTGGAGCGCAGGCCAAGGCCGATGCGTTGACCAGTCGATTGATGACCATTCCCGGCATAGGCCCCATCACTGCAAGCCAGCTGGCTGCCGATGCAGGCAACGCGCAGAGCTATGGCTCGGCACGCCATTTTGCCGCGTCCCTTGGGCTGGTACCGCGCCAACACTCCACGGGCGGTAAGAGCAAACTGCTGGGGATCAGCAAACGGGGGGACAAATCGCTGCGGCGGTTACTGGTGCAGTGCGCTCGGGTGGTGATGCAGAACGCAGCTAAATGGCAAAGTGCGGTGGCGCAGTGGACGCAGCAGTTGATGACACGACGACACTCGAATGTGGTGGCCTGTGCGTTGGCCAACAAGCTGGCACGGATCGTATGGGCAGTGCTAGTGAAGGGGGAGGAGTATCGTCCGAACCCCAATGCTGCCTGAAGGTAAGTAACACATCGCCGAGTTTCCCCGGCGACATGAAGTAACACGCCTGCTTTTGCGATGTTCAGAAAATGATGACGACAACTGGCCCAACGGCCTGAGGGTAAACCTGACATAAAAAACAGTCTTCAAGACTGACGGTTTTTTGAGGTCCCTCAGGCGCGGCTCACATCATGGATCGGGCATGATAGCCCACCAAGAATCCGGATAGATTAGAGCAGCAGCGTGGTCAGCACGCCACCCGGCAAGCCTTGCCAGTGCAGGGTACAGTGCCAGCCGGCAGGCAGATCCGGGGTCAGCGCGCTTCTTAGTTCGAGGGTGAGGGTCTGCTCCGTCATGGCCAGCCAGCGAGCATCGAGAAAGTCAAAATAGCGCCCCACCCTGGGGTAGAGCGCCTTGAACAGGCTCTCCTTGGCGGAGAACACCAGGGTCAACCCCTGGGCCGGCCCGAGCGGACAGCGCTGCAGCCGTCCCCACTCCTCATCATTCACAATGCCGGGCCAGAGATTGCACGCCTGCTCATCCTCCAGCCAGGCTTCCAGATCCAGCCCCATCCCTGCCTGGCCCGGACGCACCGCACACAAGGCCATGCCACGCCCCTGCAACAGACTGTGGCTGATGCTGCCCTCAAACCCCGCAGACCAGCGCGGCTCGCGGGCCGATCCTATGGCCACCACATGATCACCCAGCCCAAAGCGGCGCAGAGCCTCACGGGCCGCCAACCGACCGGCCAGAAACTCCCCCAGCCGCTTGGGGGCCGCGCGCTGCAAACTGGCGGGCAGCAGGATCCCGGCTTGCTCATAGCAGGCAGGAGTGAAGGCGGCGGGATCGAAGCAGACCCGCTGCAGCGCAATATGCGCCGCACCGGGCAGCGGCAGGCAGTCGGCATGCAGGATAAAACTGCCTCGGGATCCGGCAGCCAGGGGAGCGATTGGCATCAAAAAGGTCCTTGGTTCGAGAGCGGTCATGGTAGCAAATCACCCCCTCCCAGCACCACAAACGCAAATGACAACTTTTATCATTTGAATTTGTGATAGCATAAGTCCGCCCGTTTGGGGCCCGGTTTTTCGCTGATTTCACCAAGAAGGATGTAACGATGAAGATCTCCTCCCCTCTGGCCGCCGCGCTCATGCTGGCCAGCCTGGTCGGTTTTCAGGCCCAGGCCAGCACCGAGACCCGTCAGGTGACCGATGCCGATGGCAAGACCCAGGTCGTGCCCACCCAGCCCAAGCGGGTGGTGGTGCTGAGCGAAATCGATCTGGATACGGCCCTGACCCTGGGGTTGCAGCCGGTCGGCACGGTCAACGGTCGTGGCCAGAGCACACTGCCCCGTTACCTGCTGAACAAGGCGGGCAAGGATATCGCCGTGGTCGGCGATCTGGACAATCCCAATCTGGAGCGGCTGATCGATCTGGAGCCGGATCTCATCCTGACCGGCCAGACCAAACCCGAACTGCTGACCCTGCTGCAAGAGATAGCCCCCACAGTGGTCACCGGCAACTGGGGTGATTCCTGGAAGGAGATCTTCAATCGCAGCGCCCACGTGCTGAACCGGGACGCCGAGGGCAAGGCCTTCCTCGCCCAGTATGACGCCCGCCTGCAAGAGGCCCGCAGCAAGCTTGCCAAGCATCAGGGCGAGCGCCTGAGCATAGTACGCTGGAACCCGAAGGGCCCGAGCTACATGCACAGCGGCACCTTCGCCAGCAGCGTGGTGGAAGAGATGGGGCTGGCCCGTCCCACCCACCAGATCGGCGACAAGACCCCCCACTCCCCGGCCCTGAGCCTCGAGTCCCTCAACCTGCTGGACGGTGACTGGCTGGTGATAGGCACCCTGAGCGCCAGCGGCGATGCAGTGGATGCCATGAAGCAGGCCGAGCAGACCCCGGCCTTCCAGCAACTGAACGCCATCAAGGGCAAGCGCTTTGGCGCCGTGGACGGCTCGCTGTGGACCTCCACCGGCGGCCCCCAGGCGGCCCTCAAGGTGATCGACGACGTCGAGCTACTGCTCGCCAAACCGGACGCGGCCCCCATCACCCAATAAGCCCGCGCTCATATGGCTGTCTAGTCCTGAAATAGGTTTACACATTTTCGGCTAGCATTTCTCCACTCAGAACCCCCGATGTACTGCATCGGGGGTTCTGTATTTCAACGCATGATGCGGCCGCTCCACGTTGTAGATATCCA
>NZ_JAACFW010000044.1:0-6475 GCF_029237245.1 Aeromonas sp. 5HA1 | reverse complement strand
GCTCGGCGTAATCGCCGTGGGAGAAGTTCAGGCGCATGACGTTCATGCCGGCATCCAGCATTTTAGCCAGCATTTCTTTGGATTCGGTCTTGGGACCTATGGTGCAGACGATTTTGGTCTTTTTCATGTCAGTCTTCATGGTTAAGGAGTTTCCGCCGTGCAATATACACCAGTTTTTGGATACTTTTTATGATCCAGAAACAACGTTTTGACCAGATAACGTTTTCTTTTCAGGGATAACGTTTTCCTCCCGGTTACTTTTTAGGGCATAAATTAACTGGTTTTCGCAGATCTGGCATAAATGTTGCCATATGTGTCTCGGAGCCAGTCAGCCTCGTCAGATGTTGTAAAATGACGATCCTTCCCTGTCATCAAGCCGTCATCAGTCTCGACAAGAATAGACACTGTGACTGAACATGAGAGCTGCAATATGGCGCCCTATCTGCTGATACTCTCTCTCGCCCTGCTCGGGATGCAGGCACTGCCCGCCAGCTGCTGGCCGGATGATCCAGCACCTCTGGATGGGGGCGTCAGCGCCCTTGAGCTCGCCGAATTGCACCAGATGCTGGCGGCCAGTGAACCCCTTCTCTCCCGCCCAGCCTGGCAAGAGCTGCGTCAGGCCACTCTGCTTGGCTGGCATCCACAATCCCGCTGAAAACCGTGTGATGAGCAAGAAAGGGAGGCCGAGCCGCCTTGCTATATCCAATAAAAACAATTACTTAGATGACAATCAATGAGTTAAGTACTACAGGGGGTGACGCTTGGTCACCCCAGATGACCCTGTTTGGGGCAATTTGTGGACATTTTGTCATGTGGTGGCAGCGGATTTTCCAGCGGGTTGAAGCGCACAGCATCACTCAGGTAGTCCGGTGCGAAGTGGGCATAGGTCATGGTCTGCTGAATGTTGTGATGGCCCAAAATTTTTTGCAGCGCGAGGATGTTTCCACCCGACATCATGAAATGTGATGCAAAAGTGTGCCGAAACACATGCACCTCCTGCCCTGCTGGCAGATCCGGTGCCACTGACTTGATCACCTCACGCACCAACATATAGTCGAGGTCACGGAATAGCGGGCTCCGGTTTAGCCCGTTTGTTATCTCTTTAGTCAGCTCGGCAGAGATCGGCACTGTGCGGTTCTTGCCATTCTTGGTGTTGATGTAGGTCACCCGACCGGCCAGCACATCCTCGCGGCGCAGATTGGCTGCCTCACTCCAACGCGCCCCCGTGGCCAGGTAGAGTTTGACCACCTTCAGGTTATCCCCCGATAACGCGGCCAAGACTTCGCCGATCTCTTCCTGGGTCAGGTAGCCCATCGACCGCTCAACCAGTTTGACCTTCTTCATCTCTTTGAGCGGATGTTCATGGTGGTAATGGCCGAGATCAATGAGTACCGAGAACACCCCACCCAGCATCTCTTGCTCACGGTTGACCGTCTTGGGCTGACGGCCAGCGTGCAGTCGCTGCGCCCGATACTCGGAGAACAGCGCCCGGGTCAATTGCCTTGCCAGCGGATGACGCAAAGCAGCATCTATATTGTGGAGTTTCTTGCGTACCGCCTCCCCTGCTTTCAGGGTCTGGCCATGGTAGCGCCACCAGAGCTCTATGAGCTCAGTGAGCGGCTGGTTGTCTGCCGGGCGATCAACCCACTCTTTATTATGCTCGGTGGCGATCACCCAGTGTTCGAACTGCTGTGCCTCGGACTTGGTCTTGAAGCGCTTGCGGATCCGCTTGCCCTCCATCCCCTGCGGGCGGATATCGACCAGGTACCCCTCAGGCGTGGATTTGATGCTCATTGCCCCTCCTTATATAGGAAGGCGCTCACCCATCCCTGCGGCCTGCGCATCGGTACCGCACCCGACCACTGCACTCTCACTGAGATCACACATCGCCATTTTGCTCGGCAAGGTGTGCAAAGGGGTGTCCGCCTATATCTCGAACGCCACCATGAAGGTGGTGCGCGAGCGCAAGCGAGCCATGATGAGCTGGCTGGCCGAGTCGGAGGTGATGAACGCCCAGTACGATCTGGTCGTGTCGATGAAGGATTGCTGGGAGGCCAGCACCTCCAATCCGGTCAACCGCCGCAATGAAATGATGACCCGCATGCGCGGCTTTGAGGACTACGCCGAGGAGCAGGGTCATGTGGGCGTCTTCTTCACCTGGACAGCCCCGAGCAAATTTCACTCCTGGACACAGCAACGCAACGGCCGGGCCATTGAGAACAAGCGGTATTCCGGCGCCACCCCACGCGAAACCTGCACCTACCTGGCCAAGCTGTGGAGTCTGACCCGAGCCGCCCTCAAGCGGAGCGATACCCCCGTCTATGGCTTTCGGGTCTGCGAGCTGCACCATGACGGCACACAGCACTGGCACCTGCTGCTGTTTATGCGCCCGGCCGACAAGTGGCGGGTGATCAGCCCCCTGCAGCATTACGCCCTGAGCCATGACCACCAGGAGCTGGAACGCAACAACCAGGGGATCCCCTTCACCGACATCACACCTCGCTTTGACTGCAAGGAGATCGACCTGGCCAAGGGGGATGCCACCGGTTACATCGCCGCCTATATCGCCAAGAACATCGATGGCGAGCACGTTGATGGTGATGACGAAGCCGGCACCAAAGCAGACATAGGCGCCCAGCATGCCTGCGCCTGGGCGAGTTGGTGGGGGATCCGCACCTTCCAGCAAATTGGCGGCGCCCCGGTCGGGGTATGGCGCGAGCTGCGCCGCATCAGAAATGCCAAGAAGCATGGCGATCTGGTGGGGCCCCCGAGCCGGTGCTACAAGACCCGCGCTTTGAGGCGGCCCGCTATGCCGCAGATAACGGCATCTTCCGCTGTTATATCCAGGCCATGGGCGGGGCCCTATCTACCCGTGCCGAGCACCCCATCAAACTGGCCCACCTCATCGAGGAGCAGGCCAACTGCTACGGCGAAGACATCAAACGCCTGATGGGACTGCACACCGCGCGCTTGGGTATCAAGACCCGCCTACAAGGGTGGGAAGTGGTGCCCGCAGGCACCCATGAGGCCACCAAGGCCGCCGGGCTGGGGTGTTGGGGTTCAGTCGGGCGACAGCCCGGCTCCTTGGAGCTCTGACAATAACTGTACGCGGCCGGATCCAGCGGCGTTCGCGGATCAGTTGATGGCAGAGCAATGGGGGTTATCGCCCTTCTCCATCGAGCGTTTGCGGGCTGGCGCCAGCGTCAGCGCGGACGGTTTCACCCTCTGGCTTGAGAACGGCCAACTACAGTCGTGCCGAGCGTTCCCGAGCGAGCCGGATTGGCTGCCAGAGGGCCTGTGCCAAGCCGAACAGGCTGGAACGGATGAATACGCGATCTCGGCTGATGACCAAGATTGGCCGATGCTGGTTGAGCTGTGCGGCAAGGTGTACCAGGTGAAGGGCCATGCTGGCGCCCGCAGCTGGATAGAGATGCTGCCCGAACCCTATTAGTCCGAGATGTGGTTAGTACTGGAGGGGCTGGATACGCCGGAGTGGCAGCAGGAACGGAATAGCAGCACCCCATATGAGTCTTTATGCATATACAGTAGAATGTAGTGCAAGATTGCTTATAACGTAATTTACGTATAGAAAAGCATTAAAGCGAGACAGTTAAAGCTTGACTTTTTTAGTTTTAGTGGGTGCTCGTCGTTACGACTGGTTAGTTTGAATGCTGTTAATTGCTTTTTAAACGGAGCATTAGGATACTGCTCAAAAATGGAGGTTCTGTGCTACAAAATAGAGTTGACCCTTGGGGAAAGTTGGTAGCGGTACCCGACCGCGGCGAGCTGATGGGTAACAGGGGAATCCTGCACAACGCTGAAAACCGCATCGTCAAGCATTGGTCTCATAAGTCTTGGGTTACCTGTCTTCTCCACTACAAGGAGATCAGGAGAGCACAGCCTTTTTCTCCCGGGAATTATTCAGAGTTGTTCTTCTTGGATGAAGCGACAGCCTTTGCTGCCGGCCATCGCCCCTGTACCCACTGCCAGAGAGAGCGTAGTAATGAATTCAAGGCAGCCTGGCTTGCTGCCAATGTTCCAATAGAGCAACATTATGGCTTTTCCATGAAGACGCTTGATACGCGTTTACACGAAGAACGAGCCATCAGAGGCGGTGCAAAGGTCACATATGAAGCTGAAGCATCTTGTCTTCCAAGTGGAACTATGTTTGAGCATGAAGGTCTCGCCTACTTGGTCAACAATGGTCGCTTCTTGCCTTGGACCTTCCAAGGTTATGGTAAAGCGGCAGCCATACCAAATACTTCAATTGTAAGAGTACTCACACCACGATCCGTTGTTGCAGCGTTTCACAATGCATTCATACCAAAAGTGCATTCAAGCGCAACGGCTTAATCTCCAATTACGCGAACATTAGGCAGACAAATGTTCATGTAATTTGATTCCGATGTAATGTGCGATACTTTAAATATTTATCTACTCAAGGGAAAGAGATATGAAAAAAAGCAATGTTTTTATATTGTGTTTAGTTCTATTTTTAAGTGCGTGTGCAACTAAAATAAAATCAATTCCAAACAATGAACTAACTAATCAATCCATAGATGAAATAAAGCATGATATAACAGAAAAACACCCAGTAAACTATATTGTTTTAGCTGCAAAACTATTTAATGATGGTAAATTAGATGATGCTGTAAAATGGTATTACGTGGGACAAATTAGGTTTAGAGCACACTTAATGGCAAATCCCGACATTGAACCATCAGGCGAACCCGCGCTTTACTCATCATTGCAAAATATAGTTGGCACCCCCATTAATGAGTACGCAGGACAAGATCCTAATCACTGGGTTGTATTGGTAGAGAAAGCTATTAAATGGAATGCTGAAAATCCAGATGGTTTCACACCAAAGTCATCAAACAAGAAAATTCATGCTGAAGTTGAAGCCAACTTCATTGAGTTTCGCGATTATGTCTCTAGTAACAAAGAAAAAATAAGGAAGCAAAGAACAGAAAACGGCTTAAAAAATAGTTAAGGAAGGTGCGAACAAGTGGGTCGTACCTTCACTATCAACCCCTTGCCACATTTGAAATACTCATTACTCCGAGATTTTGACTTTTTACCGCCCAAACCGGTCTTTTAAGCGCTATTTCCCCTCATCTCCGAGGCTTATTTCGATTTTTGGGCACAGCTATCCCATGCCCGTATCATCTGGTCCACTCGAAACAGGTTCGCCAGCATGAACAACATCGCCAGTTGGTTATCGTTCTTCCAGAGTCCTTTGTACCGTGCTTTCACAAAACCAAACTGACGTTTGATGAGCCGGAATGGGTGTTCCACCTTGGCGCGGACGCTGGATTTGAGCTTCTCAAAGATAATCACCGACTTGTTTTTACGAGGATGTTTTTTAAGTTCCTTGAGCTTGCCAGGGCGCATGGCAATCGCCCACTCAACCTTCACATCGGCCAGTTCTTCACGGTTTTCAGCCCCCTGATATCCTGCGTCAGCGAACACAAACGCTTCCTTGCCATGGAGCAGATTACCGACCTGATTGAGGTCGTGCTCGTTGGCTGACGTGGTCTCCAGACTATGAGTCAGGCCACTCTTGGCATCGACGCCTATATGAGCCTTCATGCCGAAATACCACTGATTGCCTTTCTTGGTCTGATGCATCTCGGAGTCACGCTCTCCACGCTTGTTTTTGGTGGAGCTGGGGGCTTCGATGATGGTGGCATCGACAAGCGTGCCTTGCTTCATCATGAAGCCCGCATCACGGAGCCACTGGTTGATGGCCTCGAATAGTTGGCGTGCCAGTTGGTGCTGCTCCAGCAGATGCCGGAAATTCATGATGGTAGTGCGGTCAGGGATGGCCTGGTCCAGGGAGAGTTTGGCAAACAGACGCATCGAGGCAATCTCGTAGAGAGCATCTTCCATGGCGCCGTCGCTGAGGTTGTACCACTGCTGCATGCAGTGAATGCGGAGCATGGTGTCGAGTGGGTAGGGACGACGCCCGTTACCTGCCTTGGGATAAACGGGTTCGATGACCTCCAGCATCCTTGACCATGGGAGCAAAGCGTCCATGCGAGCCAAGAATATCTCTTTGCGGGTTTTGCGGCGTTTACCATTGAACTCGCTATCTGCGAAGGTGAGCTGGTGACTCATGCTGAACCTCATCACTGATGCCAAGTGGGGCTCATGATCTCAAATCAGGGACTTGTTCGCACCTTCCTTAATCGCTTTACAAGATTTCATCGGTATGGGGTCGTACTGATGTTCGATTCAAAACGTTACAAATGCCCTACCGGACTGCGATGGCTTGTTGTCCTATCAACCCTGATGAGTTTTGTCTTCCTGGCAGCCTGCTTCGCGACACTCCTTCTTTGAACCAGTTGTCCCGTCCTGAATATGGTTTACACCTTTCCCCCACATAAATGGAGAGCCCGATGGGACAAGGTGTGAAACGGACACAGCGCGATTACTCGCTGACTTTTAAACTGGCGCTGGTCGAGCAGATTGA
>NZ_JAACFW010000043.1:0-6864 GCF_029237245.1 Aeromonas sp. 5HA1 | reverse complement strand
GATATCTACAACGTGGAGCGGCCGCATCATGCGTTGAAATACAGAACCCCCGATGCAGTGCATCGGGGGTTCTGAGTGGAGAAATGCTAGCCGAAAATGTGTAAACCTATTTCAGGACTAGACATGGTCGGGCTGGGATTTCTGGCTGGCCGGTCGGGTGTCCACTCCGACCGGTGGCGGGGATCGTCACCCCCGCCCCTTTATCATCCAACCCGATGCAGGCTTAACCGCCAACGGCGATGCGTTTCATGTCCTTCATGTAGCCGCGCAGTACCTGACCGATCGCCTCGATGGGGTGGTTGCGGGTCGCCTCATTGGCCGCCAGCAGCGCCAGGTTGTCGACGTTCTGCCCTTCTGCCTTGCTGGCACCCAAGTCGCCAGCTTTCAGGGTCGGCATGAAGTGCTCGCGCAGCAAGGGCACAGCGGCGTTGGCGAACAGGTAGTTACCGTACTCGGCGGTATCGGAGATAACCACGTTCATCTCGTACAGACGCTTGCGAGCAACTGTGTTGGCGATCAGCGGCAACTCGTGCAGGGATTCGTAGTAGGCGGACTCCTCGTAAATACCGGAAGCTACCATGGTCTCGAACGCCAGCTCGACACCCGCCTTGACCATGGCCACCATGACCACGCCATTGTCGAAATACTCCTGCTCGGCAATTTTGCCAGTGAACGCAGGAGCATTCTCGAAGGCAGATTTGCCGGTTTCTTCACGCCAGGTCAGCAGCTTGACGTCATCCTCAGCCCAGTCGGCCATCATGCCGCGGGAGAATTCGCCAGCGATGATGTCATCCATGTGCTTCTCGAACAGCGGGCGCATCAGGGTGCGCAGTTGCTCGGACAGCTCGAAGGCACGCAGTTTGGCCGGATTGGAGAGGCGGTCCATCATCAGGCTGATGCCACCCTGCTTCAGGGCTTCAGTGATGGTCTCCCAACCAAACTGGATCAGCTTGCCGGCGTAGGCCGGGTCTGTCCCTTCGGCAACCAGCTTGTCATAACAGAGTAGAGAACCTGCCTGCAGCATGCCGCAGAGGATGGTCTGCTCGCCCATCAGGTCAGATTTCACTTCCGCCACGAAGGAGGATTCCAGTACGCCGGCACGGTCGCCGCCGGTGGCAGAGGCCCACGCCTTGGCGATGGCCATGCCTTCACCCTTGGGATCGTTCTCCGGGTGGACGGCGAGCAGGGTCGGCACACCGAAACCGCGCTTGTACTCTTCACGCACTTCGGTTCCCGGGCACTTGGGTGCAACCATGACGACAGTGATGTCGGCGCGGATCTGCTGACCCTCTTCCACCACGTTGAAGCCGTGGGAATAGCCCAGCGCGGCGCCCTGTTTCATCAGCGGCATCACGGTTTTCACCACGTCGGAGTGCTGCTTGTCCGGGGTCAGGTTCAGCACCAGATCGGCGGTCGGGATCAGCTCTTCATAGGTGCCGACCGCGAAGCCGTTGTCGGTGGCCTTCTGCCAGGAGGCGCGCTTCTCGGTGATGGCAGCCTTGCGCAGGGCGTAGGAGATATCCAGCCCGGAGTCGCGCATGTTCAGACCCTGGTTCAGACCCTGGGCACCACAGCCCACAATCACCACCTTCTTGCCCTTCAGCACGTCGCAACCGTCGGCGAATTCCGCTCGCTGCATGAAGCGACACTTGCCCAGTTGGGCCAACTGCTGACGCAGGTTCAAGGTGTTGAAATAGTTAGCCATGGTGATTGCTCCGTTCGATTGATTCCATGCCGGGTAGCGGCGTTGTCTGAACCACTATAGCGCGGGACACTCATTGCCTGAACTGATATATTCGAAACAGTATGTTGCAGGAATTGAAAGATTGTTCTTCGCAATCTCAAGCTGTTTCTCCCCCACGTCAGCAAACGCGCCGCCGCAGGAATAGAAAGATGGACCTTCGTAATCTCGAACTGTTTCTCCACCTCGCCGACTCCCTTCACTTTGGCAAGAGTGCCGATGCCATGGCGGTCAGCCCCTCCACCCTCAGCCGCGCCATCCAGCGCCTGGAACAGGAGACCGGCTGCGTGCTGTTCGAGCGGGACAATCGCAGCGTGCGGCTCACATCGGCGGGTGAGAAACTGCGGGAGTTTGGCGGCAGCCTGTTGCAGGAGTGGCGCCAGCTCAAGCAGGATCTCAAACGCAGCGATGAACCGCTGCAGGGGCGGCTGCGGGTGTTCTGCTCGGTCACCGCCAGCTACTTTCTGCTGCCAGAGGTGCTGGAGCGCTTCCGCCGCCGCTACCCCCAGCTTGAGATCAAGCTGGAGACCGGCGACCCGGCGCTGGCGGTGGACAAGATCCTGGCCGACGAGGCCGATCTCGCCATCGCCGCGCGGCCGGATGCGCTCTCCGCCAAGCTGGAATTTGCCAGCCTGCAGCAGGTGCCGCTGGTATTCATTGCCCCCCGTACCGCACCACAACAGAGCCAGTGGTTCTTGCAGGGTGAGCCGGACTGGGAGCGGCTGCCGCTGATCCTCTCCGAACAGGGTCTGGCACGAAAGCGCTGTGACCAGTGGTTTCGCAACAAGGGAATTGCCCCCAACATCTATGCCGAGGTGGCGGGCAACGAGGGCATAGTCGCCATGGTGGCGCTCGGTTTTGGCGTCGGTCTGGTGCCTGCCGCCGTGATCGATCACAGCCCCATGGGGGAGAAGGTGCGCATCGTCGAGCCCAGACCGGCGCTCAAGCCATTCGACGTCGGTATCGCAGTGCTCAAGAAGCGGCTGGAAGAGCCTCTTATCCGCGCCTTCTGGGATACGGCGCGCGGCCAGGGTTCACTGCGCTGACGGGGTGGCAGTGACCAGCGCATAGATTAGCGAGGGGTCAGCCATCATGATGCGGCTCCTGGCGGGCAGATCCGGATTATGCAGCTCAAGCATGATCCGCTCGTCCAGCTTCAACCGACGAATCGTGCTGCCAAACTCCTTTTCAAAGATCTGATCAAAAGCACCGGACTGGCGCGCCCGCTGCAATCCCAGCTCGATGCGCTGTGCCAGTTCGGGATATTGGGGGGAAACAAAGAACAGCAGCGCCAGCGGATAACGGAACACCAGATGAGGTTCGATTGCGAGCTCCGGATGCTGCTTTAGCTCATCCTCTATCTCGATGACGGAACGCAGAAAGCAGTCAAAACGCCGCTTGCTCAGCATGTTGAACAGCGCCTCGTAGAGATTGCCCACCGTTACCTTGAGGCCGTTGGCCTTGAGCAGCCGGGTATCGGGCCAGGCTCTGTGCTGACCGATGGTGAGTCCGGCGCTATGCCAGTCCGCCAGCGACCCTATGCCGCTAAAGCGCCCCTCATCCCCCGGCCGGATGAGGCAGACCCGCCAACCCAGCAACCCCTTCGCCAACGGAATATGGACCGCCAGCAGGGAACGCTCCCGCTCTTCATCAGGGGCAAAGACTCCTATCTGTACCAGGGCACCCTCTTGTAACGCCTTGACCGCCCGCCCCTGCTCCATTGGCGGACTCGCAATCAGCTGATAGGGACCATATTCAGGCACTGTGAGATCGAGCGACAACCGCAGCAAGCCCGCCACAGCCGGATTGGGGTGCTCCAACAGCAGGTTCCAGGCCCGAATGTGCGACTCGGCAGCCAGGGCACTCCCCGCAAACAGTGTGATGCACCACAGCAAAATCCTGATCATTGCGCCTCGTACCTCTGATCTTGATGCACTCACTATAACGCGTGAGCGCCCAGTTCTGGTGCATGGACCCGCAGATGTGTGAGCGACTTGGTGTCAAATCTGACAATGGTCAGAGCAAGACCCAGGTCACAGACTAGGCTCGGTGTTCAACCTGAATGGAAAAAGCCTCGCCATGATGCGTCACCTGATCGAAATCAACAGCTCACAGCTGTTTGAAGAGTACCTGCAGAGTCTGGGAGTGCCACAAACCTTGCTGGATCACGAACAGGATATCTATCTGCAAGAGCGCCCGCTGGCGGCAGTGCGCCAAATTCAGGGCAAGATGAAGTTTTATCTGCGAGCCAGCGCCCTGACCAAACAGTGATCCGCAACCGGTCACAGAACAGGCAATCAAAGCGTATTACACTGGCACCATCCGTCACCCTCGCCTCCGGGGGTCGCCATGAGGAGTGCCCATGAAACCAAGCGGCCTGGATCGGCTCTTCAAACCCCAGTCAATCGCCGTCATCGGTGCCTCAACCGACCCGCAGAAAGCGGGTCACGTGGTAATCAGGCACCTGCTTGCGGGTCAGTTCAAAGGCCCCATACTGCCGGTCAGCCCCCATAACAAAGCCATCGCCGGAGTGCTGGCTTATCCCGACATTGCCAGCCTGCCGCTCTCCCCCGATCTCGCCATCATCTGCACCAAACGCGAACGGGTACTGTCGCTCATCGAAGCGCTCGGCAAAAAAGGGGCCGGGGCCGCCATCATACTGGCCGCCGATTTTTCGCAGGAAGAGAGGGAACAGTTGCAGCGCCTGAGCAGCCAATATGACATTCGCCTGCTTGGCCCCAACAGCATGGGCATGTTGCTGCCAGCGCAGGGCATCAACGCCAGCTTCTCCCCCATCGCCGCCAAACCTGGGCAGGTAGCCTTTGTCTCCCAGTCGGCGGCCGTCAGCACGACCATACTGGATTGGGCCAAACAACATGAGCTGGGCTTTTCCGCCTTTATCTCCCTCGGCGATCACTGTGACATCGACTTCGGCCAGCTGCTCGATCAGCTCTCTCGCGACGGCACCACTCGCGCCATCCTGCTCTATATGGACAAGTTGCACGACGCCCGCCACTTCCTCTCGGCAGCGCGGGCGGCTTCGCGCAACAAGCCAATACTGGTGCTCAAGAGCGGTCGCCACGATCCGGCAAAGGGGCTGGACAACGTCTACGATGCCGCCATCCGGCGAGCAGGCATGCTGCGGGTACGAGATACCCACGAGCTGTTTGCCGCGGTCGAAACCCTGAGCCATTCGCTGACCCTCAAGGGGGAGCGGCTGGCCATCATCTCCAACGGCCGCGGACTGGCCAACATGGCGGTCGATGTGCTGCTTGAGCGGGGCGGAAAACTGGCCATGCCGCCAAAAGACATAGGCAGTGATGCCGATATCACCGCCTATCAGCAGGCACTCGATACCTTGCTGCAAGGGAATGAAGCAGATGCCATCCTGCTCATTCATGCGCCTTCCCTCACAGCACGCGGGGCCGAATTGGCGCGCAGTCTGATCGATTACCTCAGGCAGCATCCCAGAGCCAGGCGCTTCAATATCCTGACCAACTGGGCAGGGGAATACTCGGCACAGGAAGGACGCAAGCTCTTCACCGAGGCGGGCATTCCGACCTATCGCACTCCCGAAAGTGCAGTGGCCGCCTTCATGCATATGGTGGAATACCGTCGCAACCAGAAGCAGCTGATGGAAACACCCGCGTCCCTGCAGGGGGACAAGCTCAACGTCGAACTCTGCCAACAACTGATCCGGCAGGCACTGGAACGCAAGCAACTCACCCTCGATACCCATCTGGTGCAACCCATACTGCAAGCTGCCGGGCTCGCGACCCTGCCGACCTGGATTGTCTCCGATGCCATCGAAGCCACCCTGACGGCTGAACAGATCGGCTATCCGGTAGCAGTCAAATTGCGCTCGCCGGATATTGCCCACAAGTCTGCGGTGCACGGCGTCATGCTGAACCTGCGTACTTCTGCCGAGGTCGCTCAGGCGGCAGATGCCATTCTGGATCGGGTCAGACAGCACGATGCCGGAGCCCGCATCGAAGGCTTGCTGGTACAGCGTATGGCACGCCGCAGCGGCGGGCTGGAACTGAGGATCCGCCTGCAACAGGATCCCGTCTTCGGTCCTGTCATCCTGCTCGGCGAGTCGGGAGCAGAACCACAGGAGATGGTCGCCGCACTCCCGCCACTGAACCAGGCTCTCGCACGCTACCAGGTCATCGGTGCTCTCAAGAGCCGCAAGATCCGCGAGCAGGCCACCCCCGAAAGACTCGATATCGATGCGCTTGGTCAGGTGTTGTGCCAGCTGTCGGAACTGCTGCTGGCGTTTCCCGAGATCCAGGAGCTGGACCTGCATCCATTGCAAGCATGCGGGGCCGAGATGGTGATTCTGGATGCCAGCCTGACACTGATGCCAATAACGCAGCAGCGTTGCCCCCTGGCGATACGCCCCTATCCCACCGAGCTGGAAGAGGGGGCCTGGCTCAAGGACCAGAGCCATGTGCTGCTCCGCCCGATCCGGCCGGAGGATGAACCCGCTCACAAACAGTTTGTACTCAAGGTCTCCGATGAAGACAGGTACAAACGCTTCTTTGCTGACGTGGGAGAACTGGGCCACGAAGAGCTCGCTCGCATGACCCAAATTGACTACGACAGGGAGATGGCCTTCGTCGCGGTAGGACAGGACGGGGCCTTCAGTCAGCAAATTCTGGGGGTGGTGCGAGCCATTTCAAACCCGGATCAGTCCGATGCGGAGTTTGCCATTCTGGTGCGATCCGACCTAAAGGGGCTGGGGCTCGGCAAGTTGATGATGGAGAAAATCGTGCGTTACGCCAGAGAGAGAGGGATTGGCCAGCTATCCGGCATGACCATGCCCAGCAATCGCGGCATGATCAATCTGGCCAAGCGGCTTGGCTTCAAGATCGATATCCAGCTGGAAGATGGAGTGGTCAATATGGAGTTGCCCTGTGCGGAGAGAGCCTAAGGGGCATAGCACAGAGAACACCGCAGGAATGATAAATTTCAGGCAATAAAAAAACCCGCTCATTGAGCGGGGTTTTTCGTGTTGGGTGCCTGGCAGTGTCCTACTCTCGCATGGCGAATGCCACACTACCATCGGCGCTACCGCGTTTCACTTCTGAGTTCGGCATGGGATCAGGTGGTTCCACGGCGCT
>NZ_JAACFW010000042.1:0-11256 GCF_029237245.1 Aeromonas sp. 5HA1 | reverse complement strand
CGCTGGGGGCGACAAAGGGGCGGTCACCGGGCAAGAGGATATCGAGCTGATTGACCAGCTGGGTCATGGGGACGTGGCGGAAGATGGCCATGCCGATGATGGCCCAGACCAGACGCTCCATGGGCATGCGGCGACGGCGCAGGGTCACGACATCCTCTTCGGCGAGCAGGGTAGTGATGAGCGCAGGGGGAATGAGGTCGGAGAGTGACTCAAACTGGGCAGCATTGCTGGCGTGAAGGAAGTCGAGGGCCTGTTCGATACGCATAAAAAATCCGAAACCAAATCAACAGGTTTCGGATTTTTACACATCAGCAGGATCGGTCAATGGATCCTTAACTGATCGGCATTAACCCAAGGGTCGCTCTTTTTCATGGGGGCAAACGCGCGATTATTCGTCGCTCGCGACGCCCTCTTCAGGAGACCCTTCAGAGGATCCTGCGGCGGCAGAGCCGGCGTCTGGCGTGGTGTCGGTGCCTTCAGACACCTCACCGTCAATGGCCATGACGTCGTTCTCTTCCTCATCGCTCTCGGCAATGCGCTGCAGGCCAACCACGGTTTCATCTTCACCGGTACGGATCAGACGAACACCACCTGTGTTGCGGCCTATGATGCTCACTTCGGAGACACGAGTACGGACCAGGGTGCCGCCATTGGTGATAAGCATGATCTGGTCGGTATCGTCGACCTGGATCGCATCGATCACCTTGCCGTTACGCTCGTCCACCTTGATGGAACGAACGCCCTGAGTACCACGGCTCTTGGTCGGGTACTCGATCAGCGCGGTACGCTTGCCGTAACCGTTCTCGGTCGCGGTCAGGATGGCACCCTCGCCACGGGGGACGATCAGGGAAACCACCTTGTCGCCGTTGAGCAGGCGGATACCGCGTACCCCACCGGCGGTACGGCCCATGGGACGTACGCCCTTGAAGGTACCCTTGCTTTCGGTACTCTCGCTGCCTTCGCCGTTGTCGCTGCCATCATCGTCGTTGCCAGCGTCAATGACACTCTCGTCATCCCCGTCGACATCATCGCTGACATCAGCATCGGCTGCATCGGCGCGGCCGCTACCTTCATTGAAGCGAACCACCTTGCCCGCATCGGAGAACAGCATGATCTCGTTGCTGCCATCTGTGATGTCCACCCCGATCAGCTCATCACCCTCTTTGAGGTTGATGGCACGAATACCGGAGGAGAGCGGACGGCTGAACGCAGACAGGCTGGTTTTCTTCACGGTACCATCGGCGGTAGCGAAGAAGACATACTTGTCGTCGGCATACTCTTTGACCGGCAGGATGGCGGTGATACGTTCACCCTCTTCCAGCGGCAGCAAGTTGATGATCGGACGACCACGGGCGCCACGGGACGCCTCCGGCAGCTGATACACCTTGAGCCAGTAGACCTTGCCACGGGTGGAGAAGCACAGAATGGTGTCATGGGTGTTGGCCACCAGCAGACGTTCCACAAAGTCCTCTTCCTTGATCCGGGTGGCCGACTTGCCACGACCACCGCGGCGCTGGGCCTCGTAGTCGGTGATCGGCTGGTATTTCACGTAACCCTGGTGAGACAGGGTAACCACCACGTCTTCCGGCGTGATCAAATCTTCGATGTTGATCTCGGCGCTGGAGGCGCTGATCTCGGTACGACGTTCGTCGCCATACTGCTCGCGCACGGTCAGCAGTTCATCGCGGATCACTTCCATCAACCGTTCCGGGCTTGCCAGGATGAACAGCAGCTCGGCAATCAGATCCAGCAGAGATTGATACTCTTCCAGGATCTTGCCGTGCTCGAGGCCGGTCAGCTTGTGCAGACGCAGGTCAAGGATGGCCTGGGCTTGCTGCTCGGTCAGGAAGTATTGACCTTCACGGATGCCGAATTCCGGCTCCAGCCACTCGGGGCGGGCCGCGTCGTCGCCTGCTTTTTCCAGCATGGCGGCCACGTTGCCGAGCTCCCAACCGCGGGCAACCAGTTTGGCTTTGGCATCTGCGGGCGTATCGGAGTGACGGATCAGCTCTATGATGGGGTCGATGTTGGCCAGCGCGACGGCCAGACCTTCAAGGATGTGAGCCCGATCCCGCGCCTTGCGCAGCTCGAACACGGTCCGGCGGGTCACGACCTCACGGCGGTGCAGCAGGAACGCATCCAGAATGTCTTTAAGGTTCATCACCTTGGGCTGGTTGTTATCGAGCGCCACCATGTTGATGCCGAACGTGGTCTGCAGCTGGGTGTGCTTGTAGAGATTGTTCAGCACAATCTCGCCAGACTCGCCACGTTTGATCTCGATAACGATGCGCATGCCGTCTTTATCAGACTCATCGCGCAGGGCACTGATGCCCTCGACCTTCTTCTCTTTGACCAGCTCGGCGATCTTCTCGATCAACCGCGCCTTGTTCACCTGATAAGGCAGCTCGTGAACGATGATGGTCTCGCGACTGGTCTTGTCGTCCACTTCCACTTCGGCTTTGGCACGCACATAGACGGAGCCACGACCGGTACGGTACGCCTGCACGATGCCGGAACGACCATTGATGATGGCGCCGGTGGGGAAATCAGGCCCTGTGATGTAGGTCATCAACTCATCGATGGTGAGATTGCCATTCTCGATAAGCGCCAGACAACCGTTCACTATCTCGGTCAGGTTGTGAGGAGGAATGTTGGTCGCCATGCCCACCGCGATACCGGATGAACCGTTGACCAGCAGGTTGGGCACCTTGGTGGGCATGACAGCCGGGATCATCTCGGTGCCATCATAGTTGGGCACCCAATCCACGGTTTCTTTGTCCAGATCGGCCAGCAGCTCGTGGGAGATGCGGGCCATCCGCACTTCGGTGTAACGCATGGCGGCGGCGCTGTCGCCGTCGACCGAACCGAAGTTGCCCTGACCATCGACCAGCATGTAACGCATGGAGAAATCCTGCGCCAAGCGGACAATGGTGTCATACACGGCACTGTCGCCGTGCGGGTGGTATTTACCAATTACGTCACCGACCACACGGGCCGATTTTTTATAGGGCTTGTTCCAGTCGTTCCCCAACTCGTTCATAGCAAACAGAACGCGGCGGTGAACCGGTTTCAAGCCATCACGCACATCCGGCAGAGCTCGTCCTACGATCACGCTCATGGCGTAATCAAGATAGGAACTCTTGAGCTCTTCTTCGATGTTGATCGGCGTGATCTCTCTGGCCAGATCGCTCATAGAAAGCCTTAATCCCTAATTAGTTGTTCTTTGGCTTAAACAGCGCGCCATGGTAACACACTGAGCCAAATACCTTAAGCCACAAATCCGGGTAACAAGTCGGGCTGGTGTGACAAAGTGTCTCCGTTATAATGCCCGCCAGGACAATAGATTGCGCCCGAGTCTTGCTACCTGCGCGCCCTGCCACAGGATCCACAAAATATGAATAGTGATGCCAATGTCGATCTGACAGAAATCGCCAAATTTGAAGCCATTGCCTCCCGCTGGTGGGACATGGAGGGCGAATTCAAGCCACTGCATCAAATCAATCCGGTGCGCCTTGACTGGATCACCGACAAGAGCGGCGGCCTGTTTGGCAAACGCATCCTCGACATCGGCTGCGGTGGCGGCATTCTCTCCGAGAGCATGGCCCGTCGGGGTGCTCACGTCACCGGCATCGACATGGGCAAGGAGCCTCTCGGGGTCGCCCGCCTGCACGCCCTGGAACAAGGGGTAGAGCTCCAATACCAGCAGATGACGGCGGAGGAGCACGCAGGCCAGGCCCCTGGCCAGTATGACGTGGTCACTTGCATGGAGATGCTGGAACATGTGCCTGATCCGGCTTCGGTGCTGCGCGCCATCGCCACTCTGGTGCGCCCGGGCGGACGGGTGTTCGTCTCCACCATCAACCGCAATCCGAAAGCCTATCTGATGATGATCATCGGCGCCGAATACCTGATGAAGATGGTCCCCAAAGGGACCCATGATCACAAGAAGTTCATCACCCCCGCCGAACTGTGTCGCATGGGTGAAGCAGCAGGCCTTTTGGTACGGGACATGAGCGGGGTGCACTACGCGCCGCTCTCCAACCAGTTCAAGCTTGGCAAGAATGTCGACGTCAACTACATGGTGGAGTTCATCCGCCCGGAGCATGGCTGATGATCGATAACACGCCGGTACCACTGCGCTGTGTGCTGTTTGACCTGGATGGCACCTTGCTCGATACGGCGCCGGACTTGGGCGCCGCCGTCAACCATGTGCTGGTGAGCGAAGGCTTTGCGCCGCTCTCTGACGGCATCATCCGACAGACCACCTCCCACGGCGCGCTTGGGCTGCTCAAAGCCGGGCTTGGCGATGAGCTGCTCGAAGAGCTGGGGGCCACTCGCCTGCGCACCGCCCTGCTCGACTACTACGCGGCGAACCTCTGCGTCGGCACCCGCCCCTATGAGGGGATGGTGGCACTCATCGAATGGCTGGACGAACGTGCCCTGCCCTGGGGCATAGTCACCAACAAGCCGGGCTTTCTCACCGAACCGCTGCTGGCGGCCTTGCCCGAGCTTGCCAGTTGCGGCGTGACGGTCAGTGCCGACACCCTGCCGGTGCGCAAGCCCGACCCTGCCCCCATGTACTTTGCCTGTGAACAGTTGGGGGTCGACGCCGCCCACTGCCTCTATGTGGGGGATCACGTGCGTGACATAGAGGCGGGCCGCAATGCGGGCATGCGCACCGCCGTGGCGGGCTGGGGTTATCTGAGCGAGGACGAGGATCCCGCCGACTGGGGCGCGGATCTGCACTTCGATACCGTGCAGGCCCTGCACCACTGGCTGCGTTACGAGCTGAGCTAATTGTGTAAACCCACCAGGTTGTTCACAGATTGAAGACGGCTGATGGGGGGCTTATAGCCCAGACTTGCATGAGGACGATGCCAGTTGTACTCATGCAGCCACGGTTGCAGGTGTTCTGCCCGTTGCGCTGACGAGTCATAGCTCCGTGCATACGCCCATTCACGCAGCGCTGTCTGAATGAAGCGCTCTGCTTTGCCATTGGTTTGGGGTGTGTAAGGTTTGGTGCGCAGGTGCTTGAGTCCCAAGCGACGACACAGCTTCTGGAAGCGTTTTGACCGATAACAGGCGCCATTGTCAGTGAGTAGCCGACGGAAGCGAATGCCGAGCCCGGCGTAGTAGCGAAGTGCCTGTAACAGCGCCAGGCAGGCACTGCGTCCCGTTTCATCAGGAAGCAGGGCGCTGAAGGCCACACGGGAATGGTCATCAATCGCCACATGCGCATACTCCCATCCCGCTCCACGGGAATCCTGGCGGCGGTCACCGGTGACCCGATGGCCGGGACGATGGAAGCGCCCCAACTTTTTGATGTCCAGATGCAGCAAGTCACCCGGTTTCTCATGTTCATAGCGTTGTACTGGAGGGGCAGGTTCCAGATTAGCCAGTCGATTCAGTCCCCTTCGTTGCAGGATACGGGCGACAGTACTGTGCCCTATGCCCAGAGATTGGCTGATGTGCCGATAGGTTTGTCGCTGTTTGCGCAGTTCGATAATCCGCTGTTGGCGCAGGTTATCAATGGCATGAGGGCAGGATGCAGGTTGAGAAGAGCGATTGTACAAGCCATCAGGCCCCTCCTGGCGATATCGAGTGAGCCACTTGTAAGCGGTGCGGGTACTGACGCCGGCAGCGTGAGCGGCCTCTTCAACGCGCAGGCCCTGCTCAAGGATACGCAGGACAAGAAGCTGTCGACCAAAGACGGTTAATCGGGCATTTTTATGGTTGTTCACTGGGGCACCTCGGATGATTGGTTTGGTTGGCGCCTCCAGTTTTCCGGGAATGCCCCGAGTGAACAACCTACAGAGAGATCACAGCTAATCCTGTTTGCCGCCAGACAGCCAGATTGATGGATCATAAAGGCAGCTTTATCGCCAATCGGTGGCCAGATGAGCACGATTGGCGACCGTTGCAGGCACAAGGATGAGACCAGGGGAGGTCCGGATTGATCTCCCTTTTTTGCGGTTTGGCAACCGCCAACAGACTGGGACAGGACACCTTTTGACCCTTGCTGCACAAGGGATAACCAGACTGAATTTGCTAGTAAAAACACCCCGTTTTCGCAAGCAAAAAAAGTTATTTAAATTTTCCATGTTCGATCATCAGACTTGCATTTACCGGATCGGACGCATGAAAACCCACTCACTGTGAGCGTCCACTAACATGGGTCCCTACACCCACAATTTATCCACAGCTAATGCCTTATCCACAGATTGCAAAGCGAGGGCGACCTCACTATCTTGTAGCTCGAACTCAAAATAACACTATATCTTGTGATTCATCGCACAATACGCCCCCACCTCCCGCAGCCGTTCACAGCGCCGAGGCCAGCGCAGTGCGATGGTTTTTCGGGAATCAACTGAAGGTCATCAGCCAATGAACTTGTTTGTGACGAAGCGTAACGGCCACAAAGAACCCATCGATCTGGATAAAATTCACCGCGTGCTGGATTGGGCCGCCGAAGGGCTCGACAACGTGTCGGTCTCCCAGGTGGAACTCAAGTCCCACATCCAGTTCTATGACGGTATCCGTACCGCCGATATCCACGAAACCGTCATCAAGGCCACTGCTGACCTGATCTCCGAGCAAAGTCCGGATTACCAGTACATGGCTGCCCGTCTGGCCATCTTCCACCTGCGCAAGAAAGCCTACGGCCAGTTCGAGCCGCCCCACCTCTACCAGCACGTCGCCCGTCTGGTAGACATGGGCAAATATGACAAGCACCTGCTGACCGACTACACCCAGGCCGAATTCGAGGAGCTCAACGAGCACCTGGATCACTGGCGTGACATGAACTTCTCCTACGCCGCCGTCAAGCAGCTGGAAGGCAAGTACCTGGTGCAGAACCGCGTCACCGGCGAGATCTACGAGAGCCCGCAGTTCCTCTACATACTGGTAGCGGCCTGCCTCTTCTCCAAGTATCCGAAAGATACCCGTCTGAGCTACATCAAGCGTTTCTACGATGCGGTGTCGACCTTCAAAATTTCGCTGCCGACCCCCATCATGAGCGGTGTGCGTACCCCGACCCGTCAGTTCAGCTCCTGCGTGCTGATCGAATGCGATGACAGCCTGGATTCTATCAATGCCACCGCCAGCGCCATCGTCCGTTATGTCTCCCAGCGCGCCGGCATCGGCATCAACGCCGGTCGCATCCGTGGTCTGGGCAGCCCCATCCGTGGCGGCGAAGCCTTCCACACCGGCTGCATCCCCTTCTACAAGTACTTCCAGACTGCGGTCAAATGCTGCTCCCAGGGCGGCGTACGCGGTGGTGCGGCCACCCTCTTCTACCCGCTGTGGCACACCGAAGTGGAGAGCCTGCTGGTACTGAAAAACAACCGCGGCGTGGAAGAGAACCGGGTCCGTCACATGGACTACGGCGTGCAGATCAACAAGCTGATGTACCAGCGCCTGATCAAGGGCGGTGACATCACTCTGTTCTCCCCGTCCGATGCCCCTGGCCTGTACGATGCTTTCTTTGCGGATCAGGACAAGTTCGAAGCACTCTACGTCAAGTACGAGCAGGATCCGGCCATTCGCAAGAAGACCATCAAGGCGGTCGACCTTTTCTCCCTGATGATGCAGGAGCGCGCCGGCACCGGTCGCATCTACATCCAGAACGTGGATCACTGCAACACCCACAGCCCGTTCGATCCAAGCGTGGCGCCGGTACGCCAGTCCAACCTCTGCCTCGAAATCGCGCTGCCCACCAAGCCGCTCAACAACGTGGATGACGAGGATGGCGAAATTGCCCTGTGCACCCTGTCTGCCTTCAACCTCGGCGCCATCGAGAAGCTGGAAGATCTGGAAGAGATGGCGGATCTCGCCGTGCGCGCCCTGGATGCCCTGCTCGACTATCAGGACTACCCGCTCAAGGCCGCCCAGAAAGGCAGCATGAACCGTCGCACCCTGGGCATTGGCGTCATCAACTACGCCTACTACCTGGCCAAGAACGGCGCTCGCTACTCCGATGGCTCAGGTCTGGCGCTGACCCACCGCACCTTCGAGGCGATCCAGTTCTACCTGCTGAAAGCCTCCGTGCAGCTGGCCCGCGAATTCGGCCCCTGCCCGGCGTTCAACGAAACCACCTATGCCCAGGGCATTTTGCCCATCGATACCTATAAAAAGGATCTCGACAACCTGTGCAACGAGCCGCTGCACCTGGACTGGGAAACCTTGCGTGAAGAGATAAAGACAGTGGGTCTGCGCAACTCCACCCTGACCGCCCTGATGCCGAGCGAGACTTCCAGCCAGATCTCCAACGCCACCAACGGCATAGAGCCGCCGCGTGGCCTGGTATCGGTCAAGGCCTCCAAGGATGGCATTCTCAAACAGGTGGTGCCCGAGTATCATCGCCTGAAAGATCAATACGAATTGCTCTGGAAGCAACCGAGCGTCGATGGCTATCTGCAGCTGGTCGGTATCATGCAGAAGTTTGTGGATCAGGCGATCTCCGCCAACACCAACTACGACCCCGCCCGTTTCGAAGGCAACAAGGTACCGATGAAACAGTTGCTCAAGGATCTGCTGACCGCTTACAAATACGGCCTCAAGACCCTCTACTATCACAACACCCGTGATGGGGCGGATGACGCACAAGCCGATATGCAAGATGACGGTTGTGCCGGTGGAGCTTGTAAAATATAAGCCATTGCAAGATCTGACAACCGGGCGGGAGCGACAGGCTCCCGCTCTCCTGTTTATCCATTCAATACATTCTGGTAACCATGGCCTATTCAACTTTCTGCCAAACCCAAAACGACCAGCTCAAAGAGCCGATGTTTTTTGGCCAATCGGTCAATGTGGCCCGTTATGATCAACAAAAACACGAAGTCTTTGAACGGCTGATCGAGAAGCAGCTCTCCTTCTTCTGGCGCCCGGAAGAGGTGGATGTCTCCCACGACCGCATCGACTATCAGGCGCTGCCGCCCCACGAGCAGCACATCTTCATCTCCAACCTGAAGTACCAGACCCTGCTGGATTCCATCCAGGGTCGCAGCCCTAACGTAGCGCTGCTGCCGCTGGTCTCCATTCCGGAGCTGGAAACCTGGATCGAAACCTGGGCCTTCTCGGAGACCATCCACTCTCGCTCCTATACCCACATCATTCGCAATATCGTCAACAACCCGGGTCAGGTGTTCGATGACATAGTGACCAACGAGCAGATCCTCAAACGCGCTGGCTCCATCAGTTGCTTCTACGATGACCTGATTGAAGCGACCGCGCTCTACAACCTGCACGGTGAAGGCACTCACAGCGTCGCCGGACAGATGCGCACCATCACTCTGCGCGAGCTGAAGAAGAAGCTCTATCTGTGCCTGATGAGCGTCAATGCCCTGGAGGCAATTCGCTTCTACGTCAGCTTCGCCTGCTCCTTTGCCTTCGCCGAGCGCGAATTGATGGAAGGCAACGCCAAGATCATCAAGATGATCGCCCGTGACGAAGCGCTGCACCTGACCGGCACCCAGCATATGCTGAACCTGATGCGCACCGGCCAGGACGACCCCGAGATGGCCGAGATTGCCGCCGAGTGCGAGCAAGCCTGCTTCGAGATCTTCAAGGAAGCCGCCATTCAGGAGAAAGAGTGGGCCGAGTACCTGTTCCAGGACGGCTCCATGATCGGCCTGAACAAAGACATCCTCTGCCAATATGTGGAGTACATCACCAACCTGCGCATGAACGCGGTCGGTCTGCAGCCAGCCTTTGCCGGCGCAAAGCAAAACCCGATCCCCTGGATCAACACCTGGTTGTCGTCTGACAACGTGCAGGTCGCCCCGCAGGAAGTGGAAGTGAGCTCTTATCTGGTCGGCCAGATCGACAGCGAAGTACATGCCGATGATCTCGGTGACTTCGAGCTGTGAGTGAGCACCCGATATGCTGGTCAGTCGGATCGACAGCGAAGTGCACGCCGATGATCTCGGTGACTGCGAGCTGTGAGTGAACATCCGATATGCTGGTCAGTCGGATCGACAGCGAAGTACACGCAGACGACTTGGGCGATTTCGAGCTGTAAGTCAGCGACCCGATATGCTGCTCGGTCAGACAGGCAGAAACCTAGATGCAGACAATTTATCAGGTGACGTTGAACTGTGAGTGACGCAACCAACACCTTGGGCCCTGCCCTGCAGCCTGCAACGCAGCAGGAGGCACCACAGGCGCCGCTGGTACATACCTGTGATGGCACCCTGCTCGCCCATCCCGGCGAGAGCCTGTTGGAGACCCTGGAGCGCCACGGCCATCAGCTGGAGTTCCAGTGCCGCAGCGGTTATTGCGGCGCCTGCCGCACGCCCTTGCTGGCAGGCTCGGTGCACTACCCCAATGTGCCGCTGGCGTTTGTCTCCCCGGGTGAATGCCTGCCCTGTTGCTGCAAACCGATCGGTGCCATCCGGCTGGACCTGACGAAGGGTTGAGCCTCCTCGGCAGACTGGGCATAAGCATGTCTAGTCCTGAAATAGGTTTACACATTTTCGGCTAGCTTTGCTCCACTCAGAACCCCCGATGTACTGCATCGGGGGTTCTGTATTTCAACGCATGATGCGGCCGCTCCACGTTGTAGATATCCACCGCCTCACGTACCATCTCCCGCGCTTGCGCCAGGTCCTGCGGGCTTTGCAACAACAACTCTCCTTTCAAAATCCCGTTCACCCTTTCCGCCAACGCATTCTGGTAACAGTCATACCCATCCGTCATCGAGCATCTCACCCCATGCCGGTCATGCAATGACTGATACAGCCCCGAGCAATACTGCACGCCGCGGTCCGAGTGATGGATAAGCTTCCCGCTGCTACGCCGTTGCTTCAGCGCTTTCTTAAACGCCATCGCCACCGACTCGGCGTGCATCCTTTCGTGCACGTGATGGCCCACTATCTTGCGTGAGTATCAGGTACAGCGGCCCACTCCTGGCTGGCAGATAGGTGATGTCGGCGACCCAGACTTGCTCCGGAGCCACCGGCGTGACCTGCTCAGGCCCTGCCTTGAGCAAGTTGGGATGACGGTAGAAACGGTGAAAACTGTGGGTGGTCTTGTGATACGCCCGTCTGGGCGGCACCAGCAGGCGATGCTCGGCCAATATCCGAAACAGCCTGTCCCGTCCGACCTTGAGCCCGCCATCATCCTGACCCTGAAGCAGATAATGCAGCTTGCGGGTGCCGACCCGCGGTTGTCGCAGCCGTACCTGACGCACGAAGCGCACCACCTGCAGCCCCTGTGCATGGCGCACGTCAGCAACCCGATTGCGCTTGTAGTAAGCCT
>NZ_JAACFW010000041.1:0-11818 GCF_029237245.1 Aeromonas sp. 5HA1 | reverse complement strand
GTGGATATCTACAACGTGGAGCGGCCGCATCATGCGTTGAAATACAGAACCCCCGATGCAGTGCATCGGGGGTTCTGAGTGGAGAAATGCTAGCCGAAAATGTGTAAACCTATTTCAGGACTAGACATGGGGTCAAGTTCATCAAGCCGTGGTCAGCAGCGCCACTGCGACAGCCATGACCACTATGCCGACCCAGCCGATGGGCTTGAGGCGCTCGCCAAACAGCAGCAAGCCACCAAGCGCCGTACCGAGAATGCCGATGGCACCCCAGGTGGCATAAGCGACAGCAAGGTCAATCTTGCCGGTACCCACGGCTTCGGAGAGCAGGGTAAAGGCGCAGAGCACCAGCAGAATACCGAAGAAACCCCAACCCTTGTGACGAAAGCCCACCGAGCGATTGATCGCCATGTTGGCGCCAATATCCAGCAGGGCTGCGCCGAGTATGATGACTATCGGGCTCATACCGCACCTTCAATCTTGACGGGGGCAATGGGTCTGCGGCGACGGGGTGCCGGATCATCATGGGTCTCACCCATTGTCACCATAACAATACCCACTATTGCCAATGCCAGACCGATCAACTCCTGAGTGTTGAGGTCATAACCCAGGAACAGGATGGAGATGATGGTGATCAAGCCGATCCCCAGTCCTTCCCACAGGGCAAACGCAATACCAATGGAGATTGTTTTGGCGGCTTTGGCCAACAACATGTAAGAGACGGTGATCAGGATCCACATCGGCAGATAGTTGAGCCAGCCGGCATCATTGGCGGGGATCATGGCCATGCTTGAGGTGCCCGCGACCTCGGTGAAAATGGCTGCCGTCAAAAATATTCGGGCTAAAAGCATTCGACTGAGTAACATAAAATTTCCTTCTGTGGCTGAGACGGATGAGAGGATAACCCTAGTGATACTTGAGTCAGGAATCGCTGAGCGTCGGTTATTCAGACGCTAATGGTTTGCCTTGCCAAACGGAGGCGAGGTAATGTGAACATCGGATATTCTGCCATCAGCCCGTTGTCATGAAGCTTTATCAGATACAACTCTTTGTCGAATCAGCTAACAGTGGCTCCATTGCCAACACGGCTCGTCGTCTTGGCAAAAGTCGCAGTGCGGTCAGTACGGCGATTGCGGCGCTGGAGGTAGAGCTTGGCGTCGAACTTTTTGAACGGGGGGCCAACCAGAGTCGATTGACCGAGATCGGTGAGCTGGTGCTGGATGATTGCAAGCGGCTGTTGCAGGCCGCCAACAGCCTCAAGCTCAAGTGCGAGCACTATGCCTCCGGTGCCGAGGTGGCGCTGCGGGTGGCGCGGGATGATGCCATTCCCGAGCTGGTGTGGCGCGACATGCTGGGGGCGTTGCGCCGCCAGTTTCCCGGTACCAGTATCTCGCTGGTGCTGGCTTCTCCCCCTGAACTGCCAGCGCTGGTGGAGGAGGGATTTGTCGATGCCGCCTTCGGTCTCATCACGGAGGAGCAGGAGCGCAGCGGCCTCAATATCGATGTGCTCAATCCTATCCGCACCTTGATGGTGGTGGCACCCAGCCACCCGCTGGCCAGTCTGAAGCGGGTACTGCAGCAGGATTTGACCGGCCATACTCAGGTCACACTCTCCTACGTGGACGAATTTTCGGTCAAGAGCCTGCTCCCTATCGGGGGTCAACATATAGGTCTGTCGAGCTTCGAATTGATGCGGGATGCTGTGCTGGATGGACTGGGGTGGGCCGTGCTGCCTTCCCCCTTGATCCAGAGCCAGCTGCGGCAGGGGGAATTATTGACCCTGAAGCACAAATTCAGTCTGCAGTGGCGTGACTACGGCGTCTATCTGTCAGAAAACGCCTATCATGGCAAGGTACTGGCGTGGCTGAAGAAGGCCATTCAGGCCTACCTTGAACCTTTTGAATAAGCTGGCAAGCGTCATGCCTTCTGGCCATTGGCGAGGGGGAGAACGCAGCGGGTTCTTGTGATCCATCACGGCCTGATGGTACATACTGTCAATACACTCATGCAGCGCCTGGAGGCGTGAACGATATGAGCAGTGCCCAAGACAAGGACGAAATCTGGCTGGATGACGACATCATAGAGCTGGATGATGATGAGGCCGTGGTGGTCAAGGCGATCAACCCCTGGAAGGTGCTGATCGTGGACGATGAACCGGACATTCATCATGCTACCCGATTGGCGCTTTCCAACATTCAATACAAGTCCCGCCCCCTCGAACTGCTCAATGCCTACAGTGGCGCCGAAGCGGCTCAAATGCTGCTGGCCAATCCACGTATCGCCCTCATCTTGCTGGATGTGGTGATGGAGACCGAAGATGCCGGTCTACGACTGGTACACCAGATCCGCAACGAGATGCACAACAGCCTGGTGCGCATAGTGCTGCGCACCGGCCAGCCCGGTCAGGCCCCTGAGCAGCGGGTGATCCTCGACTACGACATCAACGACTACAAGACCAAGACTGAGCTGACGGTGCAGAAGCTCTTCACCACTGTCATAGCGTCTTTACGCTCCTACGAGACCCTCTGCGCCATCGACAAGAGTCGCCAAGGGCTTGGCAAGATCCTGGAAGGCGCGGGGGATCTCTATCATCTGCACTCCCTGCGGGAATTTGCCTCCGGCGTACTGAAACAGATCAGCGCCATTCTGGATGTTGGCACTGAAGGGGCCATCTGCGTCGAACGCAGGCCCGATTCTCAGGAACTGGAAGTGCTGGCGGCCACAGGTGACTATGAATCTCTGCTCAATGGTGTATCCCTTGCTGCCTTTCCCGCGTTGAACGACTCTGTGATGAGTGCGCTTGCCAACCGTCGAAACCGCTTTGAGCACCCGCAAGATGCCCTCTATATCGCGGCCCAGAATGGTCGCGAGTTCGTGCTCAACTTCACGCCGACCCAACCTCTCGATCCTTTGGAGTGCGATCTGCTGGATGTATTTTGCCAGCGGATTTCAGCTGCTTACGACAACCTCTATCTCTACAACCAGCTGCTGCGTGCCCAGGAGGCAACAGTGGTGGCGCTCGCTGCGCTGGCGGAGTTTCGTGACTCTGATACCGGTGAACATGTGCTGCGAGTACAGAAACTCTCCGATGCCATAGTGGCCGAGATGCAGCAGGCGGGTGCTTACCCCAATGAGCTGACTCCCGGCTTTGTCGACATGATCGGCATGGCCAGCATATTGCACGATGTCGGCAAGGTCGGCACACCGGACCACATTCTGCACAAGCCTGGCCGGTTCGAGCCGGATGAGCGGGTCATCATGGAGCAGCATGCAGACATAGGGGCCAGCATATTGCACAAGGCGGGCGAGATGGTGGAAGGCACCAGCTACCTGTCGCTGGGAGCCGAAATTGCCCGTGGTCATCACGAGCACTTCGATGGCAAGGGCTATCCGGAGCAGCTGGCCGGCCAGCAGATCCCGCTGTCAGCCCGTATCGTGGCCGTGGTCGATGTGTTTGATGCTCTGCTCAGCAAGCGCCCCTACAAGGAGCCCTGGTCGCTGGCGCAGACCATGGAATATATCCAGTCCCGCTCCGGCAGTCAGTTCGATCCTCATGTGGTCCAGGCGCTCAATCGGCTGGTGACGGAGTCGCGTTTGCCATACGAGTTGTGAGCGTGACAGTGCTGGCGAAAAAGCAGAAGGGGCCATCAGGCCCCTTCTGCTTTGGTCTCTGTAGCGATTTTTTATAGGTTGCAGTTAGCGCAGGGCATGGCGCGATCTCGGTTGTCGCTTTCGAAACGGCAACAGTATGAGGCCGAGCAGCAGATCTCCCAGCAAGGCCGCGATGAACCCCGCCGACATGCCACAGATGATGGCGGACTGTTTGAGCGGCACCAGATAGCTGTAGTTTTGCAGGGTATCTTGCCAGAGTTGGGGATCGGCGCGCAGCAGCAGGTGTGTCAGCTGCTGATACCAGGGATGATCCTTGAAGGCACTCTCCTGCAACAGCATCTGCTGCTGGCTCACCAGGTGTTGCAGACTGACGGCATCCCGGGCGAATACGGGGTCCGGGTTGGTGCGATAGTGGTTGACCAGGGCGGTCAGATCGCCGTTGAAGTGCTGATCCGCCGTGCCCTGAAATGGCACCAGGCTGAGGTTGGCCTGTTGCAGGCGTGCATCCAGCCGCTGGTAATAGAGGTCGATCAGACCCGGTACCTGAACGCCGGCCAATAAACCCAGGGCAAACAGCATAATGCGAAGGTAGCTGCGCATATTCCTCATCATCTCGTTAAAAAAGAGCTCTCATACTAGCTGCAAGCCTGGTTCAGACCAAGGTAGTGTTCCGTCATCCAGTGGAGCTTGTGTCGATATGGCGCCTTCACAGCCCGGTTGTAATAGCGCCTTGTCCGGTTATCCCCTCTCCAATGCTAAGGATTCAAATCGCACCCATTATGTTCTAGAATGCCGCGTTTTTTCCGGGAGAGGAGAGTCTGCATGAGCAAGTTCGTGCCGTGCTATTTGATTGGGGGCCTCATTGCCATCAGTTGGGCCGCCTTGCCTGCCCATGGCCCCTGGGATCAGTGGGATCTTGCCGTCTTTCATCTGGTCAATGGCTGGCTGGGCCAGTCTTCGTTGTGGGCCGATGTGGTGGCCGTGACCAATAATCGTCTGTTTGACCTGCTCGTATTGGGCTGCATGGGGCTCATCCTGGCGATGTGCTTTTTCCGTTCTGAGGATGGGGAGCGTCGTCGCCTTGTTGCCATGGGGATCGTCATGTTGTTGGGGGCCCTGGTTATCAACCAGTTTGGTCACCTGCTGCCGGTCAGTCGTCCCAGTCCTACCCTGACCGTTGCGGATGCACTGCGAGTCACCCAGCTCAGCACGATCCCGACCAAGGATTCCTCCAGCGACAGTTTCCCCGGCGATCATGCCCTGTTTTTGATGATCTTTGCCGGTTTCGCCCTGCGTTATCTGCCACCCTGGGCTGGGGGGCTGGCCATCTTGATGGTGCCGCTGTTCTCGGCGCCCCGTATTTTGTCTGGTGCCCACTGGTTGACGGATGTCTATGTTGGCGCCTTGGGCCTGACCCTGCTCTGTTTGCCCTTGTTGTTGCTGACGGGGTTGTCGGATGGGCTGATCGGCTGGCTTGCCTCCAGGCTGTCTTTGGGGTCACGGCGGCGCAGTACCGGGCATCCGTCCGACTAATATCAAAAAAAGAAGGTCGGTTTACACCGGCCTTCTTTTTGGCTACTGCCCATCGATGACTGTGGTCGTCGCGAAATGACCATGACTACCACCGATGGCCCCAGGCCTGCTGGCCCTCATGGATAAGTATTAGCAGAGTCATTCGAACTCGCTTGCCTGAGCTTTATCCAGACAATCGTTTGCATGGGGGCGTGATTGATTCTGGTCAGGACTTTTAATTTCCGCTGCCTTAGAATCGCCGGCCCTTGCAGGAGAGGTCGGTATGCTAATTAATCTTTTACGCCTGATATTCATCGTCTGTGCCCTGGCGTTCGTTTTCATGCTGGTACGGGCCTGGTGGCATAAACGGCAACAGGGCTCACTGGAGCCAACCCCGTTCTGGCCCGTGGCTGCCATCGGATTTGTTGCCAATTTTCTCGATACCCTGGGGGTTGGCAGCTTTGCCGTGAAGACAGCCTGCTTCAAGCAGTTCAAGTTGATCGACGATCGGCTGCTACCCGGTACCCTCAATGGCCAGTGCGTGCTGCCGACGGTTGCCCAGTCCCTCATCTTTATCGGCGTGGTCAAGGTGGACCCGATCACGCTCATCAGCATGATGGTGGCAGCAGCAGCAGGGGCGGCCTGGGGGGCGCGTCATGTGGCTTCATTTGATCGTCAGACCATACGGCTGGTGATGGCAGTCTCTCTGCTGGTGGTGGCCGGCCTTATCTTTGCGGGCTTGCTGGGTCTGTTCCCCCTCGGCGGCGATGCCATGGGGCTGACAGGTTACAAGCTGGGAATTGCCCTGCTCGGCAATTTCATCTTCGGGGTCTTGATGAATGTGGGGATCGGGCTGTTCGCCCCCTGCATGACGCTCGTCTATCTGCTGGGGATGAACCCCATGGCGGCGTTTCCCATCATGATGGGATCCACCGCCGTGCTCAGCGTCTTCTCGGCGGGCACCTTCATTCGCAAGGGGGCCTTTGATGCCAGGGCCGTGCTGGCAGTGGCAATTTTTGGCCCCATCGGCGTGGTGCTGGCTGCCCTGCTGGTACAGTCCATGGACATGGAAATGTTGAAGTGGCTGGTGGCCTTTATCGTCATCTATACCTCCTGGACCATGTACGCCTCCTGGCGGGCAGAGCGACGCAAGGCTCAACCCCGGCTGGTGGAGATCGCAGGTTAGCCTGGACCAGTGCTGCCTCGGCTTTGGCCCCCAGAAACACATAGAGCCCCAGTGCCAGCAGCAGTCCCACGGCACATCCCATCACACCTACCGCAGGCCAGAGCAGTTCGCTCTGGCCAAGCGACCCTTTGAACAGCAGCAACAATCCCTCTATGGAGACCGCAATCAGGATGGCGGCGATAAAGCGGGTGATGGTGCGGCGAACGGCGCTGTGGCGAAAGATGTCCTTATGCAGCAACACCTCCTCCTCCAGAATCGTCTTGCCCAGATCGAATACCGCCAGCGCCAGGGTCAGGAATATGATGGCGCTAAAGGCACCTAGCTGGTTCTGCTGCTCCCCGCACAGCAGCAGATAGAGCTGCTCCAATCCATGCCATATCAGGGTGGCGACGATGAGAAACAGCGCCATGCTCAGCACCACATAGACAGCCTTGAACCAGGGCATGGCGCGGCGCCGCTCACGATCGCCCATCAGCCAGGCAATCAGCTGATTGAGGCAAAGTGTCAGTTCCCTGCCATGACCCTGCACAACCAGACGTAGCTGTGCCTGTGGCGCAGGTACGGGGGGAAGGATCCTCGCAGACTCACGACTCTGGCCTATGGTCAGAATAAAGGGGTAGCCCTTGAGGGAATCACGGGGAGCGGTGAGCAGCCCCAGCAACAGGGGGGCCAGTTCGGTTTCGTATTCCTGATAGCGCCGCAGCACATCGATGGGGCTCATCTCTGCCATATGGACCTCGGTCAAGTGGGCTCCTGCTGAAGATGTGCAAATAGTGGGCCCGTTTTATGACAAGAATGGCAGGGGTTGTTGCACCAGAGAGTGGCAAACAGGCGGAGGCCACAGGGGGATTGCACCAGAACCGTGATAGGGAGTTGGGTGGGCCAGGCAGGTGCAATGAAAAAGGGCCCGCAAAGGGCCCTCTCGTTAATCTCTGGCTGGATTAACCCGCCAGTTTGGCGAAGCTGCGTTCGGCGGCGGCCAGGGTATGTTCGATCTCCTTGTCGCCGTGGGCCAGTGACAAGAAGCCTGCCTCGTAGGCACTCGGCGCCAGGTAAACACCCTCTTCCAGCATCAGATGATAGAAGCGCTTGAAACGTTCCATGTCGCAGCGGGTAACCTGCTCATAGCGGGTGATCTCCGGCTCGTCGGTAAAGAAGAAGCCGAACATGCCGCCCACATAGTTGATGGCGAGCGGGATACCGTGCTTGGCGGCAGCGGCTTTCAGCCCCTCGGCAACCCGGGCCGTCTTGGCATTCAGCTGCTCATAGAGCCCCGGCTCCAGCAGCAGATCCAGCATGGTCAGGCCCGCGGCCATGGCGACCGGGTTGCCGGAGAGAGTACCCGCCTGATAAACCGGACCGGTCGGGGCTATATGCTGCATCACCTTCTTCTTGCCGCCGAAAGCGCCAACCGGCATGCCGGCACCGATGATCTTGCCGAGAGTGGTAAGGTCCGGGTCTATGTTGTAGTAACCCTGAGCACCACGCAGCGAGACACGGAAACCGGTCATCACCTCGTCCAGGATCAACAGGGCACCGAACTCGTCGCAGATGGTGCGCAGCCCTTCCAGAAAACCGGGCACAGGCGGGATGCAGTTCATGTTGCCGGCGACCGGCTCGACTATGATGCAGGCGATATCACAACCGTATTGGGTGAAGGCTTCCCGTACCGAATCGAGGTCGTTGAACACGCAGGTCAGGGTGTGTTTGGCAAAGTCGGCCGGCACGCCCGGGCTGTTGGGCTGACCCAGGGTGAGGGCGCCGGAGCCGGCCTTGACCAGCAGGGAATCGGCGTGGCCGTGATAGCAGCCTTCAAACTTGACGATTTTGTCGCGACCCGTGTAACCGCGAGCCAGCCGGATGGCGCTCATGGTTGCCTCAGTGCCGGAGTTCACCATCCGCACCTGCTCCATGGAAGGCACAATCTGGCGTACCTTCTCGGCCATCAGCACTTCGATCTCGGTGGGCGCACCATAGCTCAGACCCTTCTCCACTGCCTTGATGACGGCAGCCTTGATGGCCGGGTGGTTGTGACCGAGCAGCATGGGGCCCCAGGAGCCGATGTAGTCCACATAGGCCTGACCATCCACGTCATAGAGGTAGGCACCATCGGCATGATCGATGAAGCGGGGTGTACCGCCGACCCCATTGAAGGCGCGGACCGGTGAGTTGACGCCACCCGGAATGGTCTGGCGGGCCTGTTCAAACAGCTGATCTGATTTTGACATGGATCATCCTTAATGGGATTTTGGTCGTCGCACAGGCGCAGGCGGCCTATTGCGGCTCGGCAGCCTGGGGGAGCTGGAGTATGCTTTGCGCTCTCGTTACCTGGTCCAGGCTTGCCCCGTGCTAAATGAAACGGGCCGACTATAGCAGAAAGGCTCTGTACTGGGCAGCCGGGCTGTCTGCCAGATGCTCCTCACCAGGCAGACAAATGTGATCTTTCCAACATGGTGCAACAAGATGGCACAACAAGTTATCTCCTCTTCTGACGCTCCCTCTTATCCACGCAGCCCCGCCTTGCTGCGCATGATCCATCAAGACAAAATGCCACTGCTGGTGTTATTGCTGGCGGCCCTGGTCGGTACCTTGGCAGGGTTGGTGTGCGGGCTGTTCGAATCCGGTGTGCACTGGCTGGCCGAGCAGCGACTCGAGCTGCTGGCCGACCGTCCCTGGTGGCAGCTCGGTCTGCTCGGATTTGGCTTCAGCGCCTTGTTAGGCTTTGTCGGTTACTTCCTCACCCATGCCTTTGCTCCGGAAGCGGGGGGCTCAGGGATCCCTGAAATCGAAGGGGCCATGGATGATCTGCGTCCGGTACGCTGGTGGCGGGTGCTGCCGGTCAAGTTCTTCGGCGGCATCTGTACCCTGAGCTCCGGCATGGTGCTGGGACGGGAGGGACCCTCGGTGCAGATCGGTGGCAACCTTGGCAAGATGGTGGCGGATATCTGCCGGCTACCCAAGGAGCATGGTCATGCTTTGCTGGCCGCCGGTGCCGCGGGTGGTCTGGCCGCCGCTTTCAATGCACCGCTGGCCGGGATCCTGTTCGTGATGGAAGAGATGCGGCCGCAGTTTCGCTACTCCTTTCTGGCCATCAAGGCGGTGGGGATCTCCGCCATCATGGCAACCCTGATGCTGCAGAACATGAAAGGGCAGGGGGCGGTGATCACCTTGCCGCACTACGATGCCCCTGCACTGAAGGCGCTTTGGCTGTTCCTCTTCATGGGGGCTATCTTCGGGGTGCTTGGTTTTGTCTTTAACAAGCTGGTGCTGGCCTGCCAGGATGGCTATCTGGCACTGCACCAGAACAAGCGTCATCGCTTCGTGGCCATCGGCATGCTGGTGGCGGGGACCTTTGGCGTACTGTCGCTGTTTGCCCCCTCGGTGACAGGCGGAGGGACAGAGCTCATCCCCCATCTGATGGGCGGAGAGTATGCAATGGCGACCCTGTTCCTCATCTTCTCTGTACGGCTGGTGGCCACTCTTATCTGCTTCTGCTCTGGCGCCCCAGGTGGCGTGTTTGCCCCGACCCTGGCCCTTGGCACCCTGTTTGGTGTGGTGTTTGGTCATCTGTTTCATGCAGCTTTTCCGGAGCTTGGCATCGAACCCGGCGCCTTTGCCATCGCCGGCATGGGGGCCTTGTTTGCCGCCACTGTGCGTGCTCCCATCACGGGGATAGTGCTGGTGACCGAGATGACCGATAACTATCAGCTGATCCTGCCCATGATGATCACCACGGTCGGAGCAACTCTGGTGGCCCAGTGGCTGGGGGGGCGCCCTATCTATTCCCAGATCCTGGAGCGAACTTTACGGCTTGCTGCGCGTCAAAAGCGGGGAGACAGCGGCGCTACTGCCAGTTAACTCCTTGTATGTCAGCGCGAATTCAGTCGGGTCGCGTATAGTGAAGGGAGCATGGCCGCTGTATGGCGTAGTAACAAAAGAGGCCTTATGTCCCAGATATTGAAGTTGTTGACTGTGCTGTGCGTGGGGGCGCTCATCGGTTATTTCGTCGGTAATCGACAGGAGCTGGCCCAGAGCAGCCTCCTGACGGTGCAGCAAGAAACCCTGGAGCGTCAGGGCAAGGCGATAGGTCAGCTCAAGAGCGACCTTGCCATCAAGGAGACCCTGCTGGCCACACAGAGGGCCGCGTTCGAGCAATTGCAAAAGACGCTCAAGGAGCAGGAAGCCCAGGTGCAGGAGCAGAAGCGCCAGTTGGCCTTCTTCGAGCGGATCATGCGACCCACGGGTGAACAGGTAGGGGTGGTGATCGATAACCTCACATTGCAGGAGACCAGCATCCCCGGCCGTTATCACTACCGCTTGGCGCTCACCCAGCCGGCCAAGAAGCGGGAGCTGTTTCGCGGGCAGGTACAGATAAAGGTAGAGGGCAGCCTGGGTGACAAACCAAAGACCCTCGGTAGCCGTGAGCTTGGCATGAAAGTGGGGGAGGGGCGCTATGCCTTGCGTTACTTCCAGCTGCTGGAGGGCAACTGGCAGCTGCCGGAAGGCTTTATACCGGACCGGGTGCGTGTCACTATTGGCAAAGAGGGCAGACAGCCGGCCCAGGAGCTGCTGGCCGAATGGGGTGACGTGATCAAACCCCTGGTGGTTGCTCCGCCTGCTGCGCAGTAAGAACATTGGTGAATACTTGAACTAAACAGTCGGGTATTAGATAATTTCGCGGTTTCCATGTTTGTGGATTTAACGGTTGTGAGGTCAGTAATGAGTGCAGTAGCAGAAGCCCCGTTGCCAATCCAGATGACGGATGCGGCAGCCAACAAGGTGAAGAACCTGATCACCGAAGAAGAAAATCCCGAGCTCAAGCTGCGGGTGTACATCACGGGTGGTGGCTGCTCCGGTTTCCAGTACGGTTTCACCTTTGATGAGAAGATCAATGAAGGGGACACTGTGGTCGAGAAGAGTGGCGTCACCATGGTGATCGATCCCATGAGCCTGCAATATCTGGTAGGCGGCAGCGTGGACTACACCGAAGGCCTGGAAGGTTCCCGCTTCACCGTGACCAACCCCAATGCCAGCACGACCTGTGGCTGTGGTTCCAGTTTCTCCATCTGATGTGTCGTAACAGCGCGATTGAAGGGCCCAACAGGGCCCTTTTCTATTTATCCCTCTCTGCCTTCCGATATAAAGTGTCGCATCCTTATAAAAGGTATCAACGGAGTTCTTGGCCTGTAAAAGGGGGACGGAGCTTCTTCTGAGGCACATAAATGGATGCATCTTGCACGATCTGGCTATTGATTAAACACTTGAACGTCTTCCTCAATAAAACACAGTGTTTTTGCTTGCCAAGAAGATTCAGCTCCCTATAATGCGCCCCTACCAGCACAGCGGAACACGCCGAACTGATGAGTCAGCTTCCTTGCGAAGCCGGCGCCGAAAGAAAAGCGAAAACAACCGCTTGACTTTCGAAGTGAGGAGCGTAATATGCGCCTCCTCAACGCGACAAGCGTGACGCTCTTTAACAATTTGAATCAAGCAATCTGTGTGGGCACTCAC
>NZ_JAACFW010000040.1:0-16058 GCF_029237245.1 Aeromonas sp. 5HA1 | reverse complement strand
GTGGATATCTACAAGGTGGAGCGGCCGCATCATGCGTTGAAATACAGAACCCCCGATGCAGTGCATCGGGGGTTCTGAGTGGAGAAATGCTAGCCGAAAATGTGTAAACCTATTTCAGGACTAGACACGGCTCACTGCCACTGCTCACCTTCATCCGGGTAAGGCAGCAGGTCCGGGTTGATGGGGCCCGGGATTCGCTTTTCTTCATCCGCCCATTCGCCAAGATCGATCAGCTGGCAGCGTTTGCTGCAGAAGGGGCGGAACGGGCTCTGCGGCCCCCATTCCAATTCGGTTTTACACGTCGGGCACTTTACTTTGGTGACCATGGTTACTCCTTAGCAGCAGGCGAGCTGGAAGGGAACGTCGCCAATCTGTTGCTCTGTAGTGGGCAGGAAGCGCAGCGCGAAACGGTTCTTGTGGCCGCTCAGCGTCGGATAGCACTGCTGGGCATCGGGCAGGCGGATGCGGATCAGTTCCGCATTCTCGGCAGTATCCTGAAAGAAACCATTGGTAGCGATCTCGTCGCTGAAGTTGCCGGATTCACGCCATAGCCGCAGCAATAGTGTAATGGCATTCATCAGCAGATTGATGTCGCTGAGCCAAAGTTGCATCTGCTGGTTGCGAACAATCGTCGGCGTACCCAGCCAGTGATGCAGTTGCGGTACATCGAAGGCGCACAGACCGCCCGGAATGGAGAAGCGCTGACGGATGGAGCCGAGCAGTCTATCCTCTTTCAGCCGAGCGCCGGGGCGTGAGGCACTGAGCAGGTTGCGAGAGAGCTGGGTGCTTTCCTGCTGCATCTGTTTGATCTGTTCCAGATCGACATCCGGCAGACTGGCCCAGTGGCTCAGACGCTGGCCGAGACGCTCCAGATCCTTGATGAGATCGGCTCGCAGGTCTCCGCGCTCCAGCAATTCTTGCAGATCGAACAGCCCCTTGAAAAAGGCGATGTGTGCCCAGGACTGGTCACTGTCCAGATTGTCGCGGATCTGGGAAAAGAGAGACTCCAGACGAAGATAGGTCCGGCTTTTTTCATTGAGGGGAAAATCGTAAATCATGCCTAATCCTGGCCAGCCATAAACCGGCCTAGTGTACTCACACTTGACTGGCTTGTTGAGAGGCAAATGCCATATATGTCTCGTGCAGCGCTAAAATCCGGCGCTTTATGGTCTCGGCTGCGTCATTTTGGTTGTCCAGCACGTCATCGGCTGCCGCGAGCCGCTCGGCACGGCTTGCCTGTGCAGCCAGAATGGCCTCTGCTTGCGCTCGGCTAACGCCATCCCGGCGGCAGGTCCGCTCAATCTGGGTTGCCTCATCCACGTCGATCACCAGCACCCGGTTGGCGAGGCCGGTGAGTTTGTTTTCCACCAGCAGCGGCACCACCAGCAGGCAGTAAGGTGAGCGGGCCGCGGCACACTGGCGTTGCATCTCGCTGCGAATGAGCGGATGGAGCAGGCCGTTGAGCCAGGCTTTGGCGTCAGGATCGCTGAATACCCGCTCCCGCAGGCGGCGCCGATCGAGCCGGCCTTGTGGATCCAGCATCTCGGGGCCAAACTGGGCGGCGATGGCGGCCAGGGCCGGTGTGCCGGGCTCCACGACTTCGCGAGCGATGACGTCCGCATCCACTATGTCTATGCCAAGCTCGGCAAATTGGTTGGCAATGGTGGTTTTTCCACTGCCAATACCGCCTGTGATTGCAACGATATACATGGGTCAGTGCACCCTTTTTTCAGAGGATAGTGGAGAGATACCAGCGGGTGATGCTATCGCCCCAGAGCAGTGCGATCCAGCCTGCGATGGCGAGATAGGGGCCAAAGGGGATGGGTTTGCTCTGGTGATGGTTGCGCAGCAAAATGAGGCCAATGCCGAAGATGGCGCCGACCAGAGAAGAGAGCAGCAGTACTATGGGCAGCGCCTGCCAGCCAAGCCAGGCTCCCAGCGCTGCCAGCAGTTTGAAGTCCCCATAGCCCATGCCCTCCTTGCCGGTAAGCAGCTTGAAGGCCCAGTAGAGGCTCCACAGCACCAGATAGCCTGCCATGGCGCCGATGACCGCATCGCCGAGAGGCACGTATCCGCCAAGCAGGTTGAACAGCAGCCCGCCCCACAGCAGCGGCAAGGTGAGCTGGTCCGGCAGCAGCATCTTGTCCAGATCGATAAAGGTGAGCGCCACCAGCACCCAGGTCAGCAGGAGGGCAGCCAGCGTGCCCCAGCCAGGGGTGAGCGTCATGGCAACCACCACAGAGAGCAGAGCGGTCAGCAGCTCCACCAGCGGATAGCGAGCCGAAATGGCGGCCTGGCAGCCCCGGCAGCGACCTTTGAGCCAGAGCCAGCTCAGCAGGGGAATGTTTTCCAAGGCCGTTATGGGGTGATTGCAGTGAGGGCAGCAGGAGCGCGGCACCATCAGATTGTAGCGCTCGTCATCTTCTGGCTGCGGCGTGTCTGAACTGAAATAGCTGCGATATTCGGCCTGCCACTCCCGTTCCAGCATGATGGGCAGGCGGTGGATCACCACGTTGAGAAAGCTGCCGATCATCAGGGAGAAGAGAAATACCAGCGAGAAGTAGAGCCATGGCAAGCCGTGTGCCAGCTCGAGAAGAAGTGTCATAACCAACCGTCTGTCATGAAATTGGGAAAAGGGCATGCCGTTGTGAGTGCACACCCTCGCGGATCAGCCTACCACGTCACCCAGCTTGAAGATGGGCAGGTACATGGCGACGACCATGCCGCCGACCAGTACCCCCAGCACCACCATGATGAGAGGCTCCAGCAGGCTGGTGAGGCCGTCGACCAAGTCATCGACCTCTTGCTCGAAGATGGTCGCGACCTTGGAGAGCATATCATCGATGGCGCCTGACTCCTCACCGATCATCACCATCTGGATCACCATGTCGGGGAAGAGATCCACGGTGCGCATGGCCACGTTGATCTGCATGCCGGCTACCACCTCGTTGCGAATGGCCATGACGGCGGTACGATAGACATAGTTGCCTGAGGCGCCGGCGGCCGAGATCAGTGCATCCACCAGGGGTATGCCCGCCGAGAAGGTGGTGGAGAGGGTGCGGGCGAAGCGGGCCATGGCCGCCTTGTGCAGTATCATGCCCACCACGGGAATGGTGAGGATGAACTTGTCTGTGTTGTCTTTGACCTTCTGGGACGCGCGCCACGCCCGTACATAAAGGAAAATGCCAAGCCCTATCCCGCCAAAAATCACATACCACCAATTCTGCATGAAGCGGGAGATGCCGATGACAAACTGGGTGAAGATGGGCAGCTCGGCACCAAAGCTCTTGAAGATGTCCTCGAACTGCGGGATGACGAACAGCAGCAGTATGGAGGTGACGACGATGGCGACCAGGATGACCATGGCGGGATAGAACATCGCCTTCTTGATCTTGGACTTGAGCGCTTCCGATTTTTCTCTATAGGTGGCGATGCGATCGTAGATGGTTTCCAGGGCGCCGGATTGCTCGCCCGCTTCCACCAGATCGCAATAGAGCGCATCAAAGTGGCGAGGGTGGCGGCGCAGGGCATCTGACATCGGGGTGCCTGTCTCCACATCGGCAGCGATCTGGCCCATCAGCTCGCGCATCGCGGCTTTTTCATGGCTGCGTGCTATGATCTGCAGGCTCTGCACCAGAGGTACCCCGGCGGAGAGCATTGTGGTGATCTGACGGGAAACGATGGCGATATCCATCGGTTTGATCCTGGCGCCACCCTTGGAAAAAAGCCCCTGGCTCTTTTTGCTCACTCTGGTGACATTGACCCCCTGCTTGCGCAGTTCGGCCTTGACCGTATTGATGCTGTCGGCCTGCAGCTCGCCGGATACCTTCTGACCCTTGCGATTTACCCCGCTCCAGCGGAAGGCAAAGACTTTCTTGGGGGCATTCTGTTTTTGCGTTAGCGTTGCCATCACTGCATCCTGCAATTGGGCGCTGGCATCCGAGCCACTCTCTTGTTGCCTGGATGCCCTGGCCTGATGGGAATCGTCAAGGATGCCGGTTCGGCATCACCTGGATCAGTCAGTTTGATTGGAAATGGTCTGTCAGTTGGTGGTCACCCGGTTGATCTCTGCCAGGCTGGTCACCCCCAGGCGGGCCTTCTCCAGGCCCGAGACACGCAGGGTTCGCATCCCCTCTTTTTGAGCAATCGCTGCAATTTGCAGGGAGTTGGCCCCTTGCATGATCAATTTTGCAATGTTTTCAGACATTAGCATGATTTCGTAGATACCGACCCGACCCTTGTAGCCTCCCGAGCACTCTTTGCAGCCTACTGGCTTGAACAGGCGCAAGCCGGCGGCCAACTGCTGCTGGGTGAAGCCCAGCTCCAGCAGTTCAGCTTCGGGCACCACTTCCGGCGCCTTGCAGTGATCGCAGAGCTTGCGAGCGAGGCGTTGGGCCATGATGAGGGTTACCGAAGAGGCGATGTTGAAGGCCGGGACCCCCATGTTCATCATCCGGGTCAGGGTTTCGGCAGCCGAGTTGGTGTGCAGGGTGGAGAGCACCAGGTGGCCGGTCTGGGCGGCTTTGATGGCAATCTCGGCGGTTTCCAGATCCCGGATTTCCCCCACCATCACCACATCGGGATCCTGGCGAAGAAAGGAGCGCAGGGCGCTGGCGAAGGTCAGCCCCGCCTTGGGATTGACTTGTACCTGGTTGACGCCGGGCAGGTTGATCTCCACTGGATCTTCGGCAGTGGAGATGTTGACCTCTGTGGTGTTGAGAATATTGAGGCCGGTATAGAGAGAGACCGTCTTGCCAGAGCCGGTCGGGCCTGTCACCAGTATCATGCCCTGGGGCTTGGAGAGGGCACGGAGATACTGCGCCTTCTGCCGGTCGTCGAAGCCGAGCTGTTCGATATTGAGCCGCGCCGCTGAGGAGTCGAGCAGACGGATAACGATCTTCTCGCCCCACATGGTGGGCAGTGTGTTGACCCGCATATCCATGGATTTGTTGCGCGACAGCTTGAGCTTGATGCGACCGTCCTGGGGCAGCCGTCGCTCGGCGATATCGAGCCGCGCCATCACCTTGAGGCGGGCCGAAAAGCGGTTGGCCAGATTGACCGGCGGCGTCGCTATCTCGTGCAGTATGCCATCGATCCGAAAGCGGATACGGTACTTGGTCTCATAGGGTTCGAAGTGCAGATCCGAGGCGCCGCGCTTGATGGCATCCATCATGATTTTGTTGATGTATTTGACGATGGGGGCATCGTCATCTGCGGTATTGACGCTCTCATCGAGGCGGGAGTTTTCGTCCGAGACTTCCAGCTCGGAAATTTCAGACTCGTCGATATCCTCCATGCCGAGGGCATCCTGCTCGCTTTCCAGCAGCTTGCCGATGGCGGCGGTAAGCTTGTTCTCTTCCACCAGCAGAGCTTCGGTATGGAGCCCAAAGCTGAAGCCAAAATCCTCCAGTGCCGACACATTGGTCGGGTCCGACATGGCGATATAGAGGGTGTGCCCCTGGGTGTAGATGGGCAGCACATGGTGTTTCTCAATCAGTTTCTGATTGAGGTACTTCTGCGGGATCTCGGCCAGGTCGAAGGCGGCAAGATCCAGCAGAGGTACCCCATATTCCAGCTCGCAAAAATCCGCCAGCGCCTTGCTGTCGAGGATCTCGTTTTCAATCAGAAATGTCACGAAGGGTTTGCGCTGGGCCTTGGCTTGGCTCAGGTAACGCTGTGAGTCGGACTCACTGAGCAGGGATGAGGCGGCCAGGCTTAACGCCAGGCCGCTATTGGGGCTAGAGGTCATGCGTTAGCAGATACCGGCACCAGTACAGGTTGAAGCTGAACTGGCCGCCCAGTTGACTTTTCCGCTAGTGACTGTAGGCACCAAAATATAGTTTTCCCCCGCAAGTCCATTGCCGTTGATAGCCGTGGCAGTAATTGCGTTAGTTGTATCGCTGATTTCAACTGTAGCTACATTGCCATTTGCAACGCTGACCGCAGGAGGAACACCGTTTGTTCCTGCATCACAAGCGGAAAGTGCTCCATCTGCTGCTGCAGTCGTTTGGGCACATATCTCTATTGCGGTTTTATATGGCCCTACTGCGGAAACCACTTCTGTAAACTTGGCCTTTTTGGTGTAAGTCTGATACGCAGGCAGCGCGATGGCGGCCAGGATGGCGACGATCGCGACCACGATCATCAGTTCGATAAGGGTAAAGCCTGATTGCTTCTTCATGTCAAATATCCTTTTGTCCTTGGTTCCTGAGACGTGCTGGTGGAAAACTATCCACACGTCAGTATCTTATCCGAGCTGTTCGACTTGGCAACAGAGCGCATCGCCTTTGTTAACTAGTTTCCTGTCATTTGCGAGGAACTTGATATAAATCATGGATGAAGAGCCTCTACTGGCTCTTTTTTACTGGCGGGATGGGGTCCATCATCACACTCCTTTGCTGAGGGATCCTGCATAAAGAAAAGGCGCCCGTGGCGCCTTTTGCAAGTCCTTCATCTTCTTATATGTCAGCTGAGCCATGATGGGATCGCGAGTCTTGCTCAGTTGGCTTTATCCAGCTAAATAAAGCGCATGGAGAGATCCAGTGCCCGCACATGCTTGGTCAGTGCCCCTACCGAGATAAAGTCGACGCCGGTGGCGGCATATTCTGCCAGCGTGTCCAGCGTCACATTGCCGGAGACCTCCAGCTTGGCACTGCCCTGATTGAGGGCCACGGCCTCGCGCATCATGGGCACATCGAAGTTGTCCAGCATCACTATATCGGCGTTGGCGGCCAGTGCCTGTGCCAGCTCGGCCAGGGATTCGACCTCCACCTCAACCGGTTTGCCCGGATTGAGGCGGCGGGCTTCTGTGATGGCTTCGCTTATGCCGCCGCAGGCAAGGATATGGTTCTCCTTGATGAGGTAGGCGTCGAACAGGCCGATTCTGTGATTCTTGCCACCGCCACAAGTGACTGCGTATTTCTGGGCGGTGCGCAGGCCAGGCAGGGTTTTGCGGGTATCGAGCAGACGGCAGCGGGTGCCGGCCAGTTCGGCCACATAGCGGGCGGTGAGGGTGGCAACACCCGAGAGGGTCTGCACGAAGTTCAGTGCGTTGCGCTCGCCGGTCAGCAAGACGCGGGCCGGGCCGTGCAGGCGAAACAGCTCCTGATTGGGAGAGAGCGGTTCGCCATCTTGCACCAGCCACTCCACCTTTACCTCGCCGCCGAGCTGGGCGAACACTTCATCCACCCAGGGTTGGCCACAGAAGACGCCCGCCTCCCGGGTGATGACCCGGGCGCTGGCAATGCGATCCGCCGGGATCAGCTGGGCCGTGATATCGGCGCTGGCATCCGGTTGATCGAGCGTGGTGAGGGCCTGACCTAGGTCTTCGAGTAGCGCGGCGCGCACGGCGCGGCTGATATCCTGTTGAAACATGCCTTTATTCCTGCAAGGGTCTGAGAAGCAACTGCCTGTCTTTTTGGCGCAATTCCAGCCGGCCGAGGGCATTCATGCCCACCAGGATCTCGTCCCCGCCGGCCGCTGGATTGATAAAGATGGGCAAATCGTACAAGGTCAGCGGACCCATCGCCAGGGTTTCGATCTGACCGGTCTGAACCTGGATGGTGCCGGCTGCCGTGTTGACACGGCTATGGCCGCTGGGGGTCAGTCCGATGCGCTCGGCCACATGCAGCGGCACTGTGACCCGGGTTGCGCCCGTGTCCAGCAGCAGTTGCACCGGTTGGCCGTTGATGGCACCCTCCAGACGATAATGGCCGCTGGCATCGGCTTTGAGCCGCAGCTCGCCGCTGGCGGTCACGGTCGGTTGCGAGCTGTGGTGGAAATAGAGGGTCAGCAGCCCCATCAGAGAGAGCCAGGCCAGCAACCAGAAGCGGCGTGCCATAGGGTGCATATCCTTTCCTGCGTTGGGCAACAGAGGGCTCAGCCTATCACAGGTGCCTGACTGGATTCAGGCGATTGCGGCGACCGTGAGAGGCAGATCATCTTGCTGTCCAGTCGCCCCTTGTCAAGTGCGCCATTCCATTGCAGAACGAGTAGATGATGACCCAGCCTAACGCAGTTTTTTCCATTGATTCAGACGGTTGGTGTGAGCAGGCGCGCAAGGTGCCGTCACCGCACCACAACGAGCGAGCCAGTGTGGACGATGTCTCCCTGCTGGTGGTACACGGCATCAGCCTGCCGCCAGGGGAGTTCGGCGGTCCCTGGATTGACGATCTCTTTCTGGGCCGGCTCGATCCGACCGCGCATCCCTATTTCGCCGGCATTCATCAGCTGCGGGTCTCGGCCCACTGCCTGATCCGGCGGGACGGTGAGCTGGTGCAATACGTACCGTTTGGCGCCCGCGCCTGGCATGCCGGGATATCGAGCTGGGAGGGGAGAGAGGCCTGCAACGATTTTTCCATCGGCATCGAGCTGGAGGGGACCGACGAGCAGCCCTACAGCGATGCGCAATATGAGGTACTGTCAGGGCTCAGTCGAACCATATCTCGCCATTATCCTGCCATTACGGCGCAACGAATTGTCGGCCATTGTGATATCGCCCCCGGTCGCAAGACGGATCCGGGTGACAGTTTCGAATGGCAGCGTTATCGGCAAATGCTCAACTTTAAGTAAATATTCTAAAGATAAGTTAGTGTTTTTAAAATCAATGGCTTGCCTTTGTGGCAGGCCATTTTTTCCTGCTGTTGATCAAATGTTGCCTGTGAGCCAGCTCAAAAATATTGGTCAGACCAATTTCTATGAGCTAAATCATAAATCCCTCTTTTTACCCCTTAAGTGGCAAAGCTGAACCTTGATTCAGATCATCTTTTGGGTGGACTTTTTCCAAGCCCTCTGCTAATTTTCGCCCCATTCATGAAATTGGTAATACCAATTTAACAAAGCAGCCTCATGCCCTATCTCAAGATTACTCAACCCAAGCTGGCCGACGCCATTGTCGCCGAGTTGGAACAGATGATTCTGGAAGGCAGTTTGCAACCGGGCCAGAAGTTGCCGCCCGAGCGGGAACTCGCCATCCAGTTTCAGGTATCGCGCCCCTCCCTGCGCGAAGCCATCCAGCGCCTGGAAGCCAGAGGACTCTTGTATCGCCGTCAGGGCGGTGGCACTTACGTACAAAATGCCTTGAGCAAGGGGATCGCCGATCCCCTGTTTGAGCTGCTCAGCACCCACCCGGAAGCCCAGTATGACCTGCTGGAGTTTCGTCACGCGCTGGAAGGCATCTGTGCCTACTATGCTGCGTTGCGGGGAACCGATGCCGACTTCGAGCGGATACGCAATGCGCAGTCCGCCATCGAGGAAGCCGGCCAGCAAGGTTCGCTGGTCACCGAATCCGCCGCCGTTACCCAGTTTTATCTGGCGGTGGCCGAGGCGTCCCACAACGTGGTGCTGCTGCACCTGTTGCGGGCCATGGGCCCCATGCTTGAGCAGAACATTTTACGCAATAACGAAATTTTGAATCGCCGTCCGGGAGTGGTAGCCAAGATACGTCGCCATCGTGCGCATCTGATCGAGGCTATCCTGTCGGGGGCTCCGGAGCGGGCCAGGGCTGCTTGTCATGAGCACCTGGCCTTTATCGAGGACACCTTGTTGGATGTGCAGAGGGAAGACAGCCGGATCCAGCGATCCATGCGTCGGATCCGTCAGCAGGAAAACTAATCCCACAAGGCTTTATTGTCGAATGCTTGCGCCCTTCGCCGTGCAATGCCGTGCAATCACAACAAAATAGGAACCAGCCATGTCTGATATCCTGAAGAACGATGTGGACCCGATAGAAACGCTGGAGTGGCTTGCCTCTCTGGAATCCCTGCTGCGTGAAGAGGGTCCGCAACGCGCTCAGTTCATTCTTGAACAACTGGCCGAGAAAGCCCGCGTGAGCGGTGTGGACGTGGCTGCCAAGGCGAATCGCGACTACATCAACACCATCCCGTCCAGTGACGAACCGGCTTACCCGGGCGATCTGGAGATGGAACGTCGCATCCGCGCCATCATCCGCTGGAACGCCATGATGATAGTGCTGCGCGCCTCCAAGAAAGACCTGGACCTCGGCGGTCACATGTCTTCCTTCGCTTCCTCTGCGACCATCTACGAAGTTTGCTACAACCACTTCTTCCGCGCTCGCAGCGAGAAGGACGGTGGTGATCTGGTTTACTTCCAGGGTCACATCTCCCCGGGCATCTACGCCCGTGCGTTCGCTGAAGGTCGTCTGACCGAAGATCAGCTGGACAACTTCCGTCAGGAAGTGGACGGCAAGGGTATCCCTTCCTATCCGCACCCGAAACTGATGCCGGACTTCTGGCAGTTCCCGACCGTTTCCATGGGTCTGGGCCCTATCGCCGCCATCTATCAGGCCCGCTTCCTGAAGTACCTGACCGACCGTGGCATCAAGGATTGCTCCGAGCAGACCGTTTACGCCTTCCTGGGTGACGGCGAGATGGACGAGCCGGAAGCCAAGGGTGCCCTGACCGTTGCCGTGCGTGAAAAGCTCGACAACCTGGTCTTCGTGGTCAACTGCAACCTGCAGCGTCTGGATGGTCCGGTCGTAGGTAACGGCAAGGTCATCAACGAGCTGGAAGGCCTGTTCGCAGGTGCCGGCTGGGATGTCACCAAGGTTATCTGGGGTCGCAAGTGGGATGAGCTGCTGAAGAAAGACACTTCCGGCAAGCTGATCCAGCTGATGAACGAAACCGTGGACGGCGACTATCAGACCATGAAGTCCCGCGATGGCGGCTACGTGCGTGAGCACTTCTTCAACCGTTACCCGGAAACCGCCGCGCTGGTCAAAGACATGACCGACGAGGAGATCTTCGCCCTGAACCGCGGTGGTCACGACCCCCGCAAACTGTTCGCCGCTTTCTCCAAAGCCGCAGCGACCAAGGGCAAGCCGACCGTCATCCTGGCCAAGACCATCAAGGGTTACGGCATGGGCGACGCGGCCGAAGGCAAGAACATTGCCCACCAGGTCAAGAAGATGGATCTGGGCTCTGTGCGTCACCTGCGCGATCGTTTCAGCCTGCCGGTCACCGACGAGCAGCTGGAAAACCTGCCGTACCTGAAGATCGAAGAGGGTACCGAAGAGCACAAATACCTGCACGCCCGCCGTGCCGCGCTGAAGGGCTATGTACCGACCCGTCTGCGTGAGACCACCACCAAGCTGGACATCCCGGCGCTGGAGACCTTTGGTCCCCTGCTGGGTGAGCAGGCTCGCGAGATCTCCACCACAATGGCGTTCGTGCGTTCCCTGAATGTGCTGCTGAAAGACAAGTCCATCGGCAAGCGCATAGTACCGATCCTGGCTGACGAAGCCCGTACCTTCGGTATGGAAGGTCTGTTCCGCCAGATCGGCATCTACAGCCCGCACGGTCAGCAGTACACCCCGCAAGACCGCGACATCGTCTCCTACTACAAGGAAGACAAGCAGGGTCAGGTTCTGCAAGACGGTATCAACGAGCTGGGCGCCATGTCCTCCTGGCTGGCTGCTGCGACCTCTTACAGCACCAACGACTGCCCGATGATCCCGTTCTACATCTACTACTCCATGTTCGGCTTCCAGCGCGTCGGCGACATGGCGTGGGCAGCCGGTGACCAGCAAGCCCGTGGCTTCCTGCTGGGCGCGACCTCGGGTCGTACCACCCTTAACGGTGAAGGTCTGCAGCACGAAGATGGGCACAGCCATATCCTGGCGAACACCATCCCGAACTGCATCTCCTATGACCCGTCCTACGCCTATGAAGTAGCGGTTATCGTCCAGGACGGCCTGCGTCGCATGTACGGTGAGAAGCCGGAGAACGTCTTCTACTACATCACTACCCTGAACGAAAACTATGCCATGCCGGCCATGCCGGAAGGTGCAGAAGAGGGTATTCGCAAGGGTATCTACAAGCTGGAAACCGTTGCTGGCACCAAGGGCAAGGTACAGCTGCTGGGTTGTGGTTCTATCCTGGGTCATGTGCGCACCGCCGCCCAGATCCTGGCCAGCGAATACGGCGTGGGTTCCGACGTGTTCAGCGTCACCTCCTTCAACGAACTGGCCCGTGACGGTCAGGACGTGGATCGCTGGAACATGCTGCACCCGACCGCCGAGGCTCGCGTACCCTACATCGCGACCGTACTGGGTTCTGAAGCCACCATAGCCGCGACCGACTACATGAAGTCCTTCGCTGATCAGGTGCGTGCCTTCGTACCGACCGAGCACTACCGTGTGCTGGGTACCGACGGTTACGGCCGTTCCGACAGCCGTGCCAACCTGCGTCGTCACTTCGAAGTGAACGAATTCTACGTGGTGGTTGCTGCTCTGACCGAACTGGCCAAGCGCGGCGAGATCGACAAGCAGGTTGTGGCTGACGCCATCGCCAAGTACGGCATCGATGCCGACAAGGTCAACCCGCTGTACGCGTAAGAGGATCGAGTGCAGTGCCGGGACACATTGCCCGGCACTGCCTTGCAAAGGTTAACGCGACAGACGCGTAAGAGGATAAAGCACTATGTCCAAACAGATTATGGTTCCGGATATCGGCGCCGATGAAGTTGAAGTCACCGAGATCATGGTGGCCGTGGGTGACAAGGTCGAGCTTGACCAGTCCCTGATTGCCGTGGAAGGTGACAAAGCCTCCATGGAAGTACCGGCACCGGCTGCCGGTATCGTCAAAGAGATCCTGATCAAGGTGGGTGACAAGGTTGCCACCGGTTCCCAGATCATGATCTTCGAAGCGGAAGGCGCTGCTGCGCCGGCGCCTGCCCAGGCTGCCGCCCCTGTTGCTGCTGCCGCTCCCGCTGCCCCTGTGGCCGCCGCGCGCAAAGATGTGCACGTACCGGACATAGGTGACGACGAAGTGGACGTGACCGAAATCATGGTTGCCGTGGGCGACATGGTTGAAGCCGACCAGTCCATCATTGCCGTGGAAGGTGACAAGGCCTCCATGGAAGTGCCTGCGCCGTTCGCGGGCCGCGTGGTCGAGATCAAGGTTGCTGCTGGCGCCAAGGTGTCTACCGGTTCTCTGGTGATGGTATTTGAAGTGGCGGGTGCCGCGCCTGCCGCCGTTGCTGCGCCGGTTGAGACTGCTGCTCCCGTGGCTGCTGCCCCTGTGGCCGCCGCTGCCAAAGAGGTCAATGTACCTGACATCGGCGGTGACGAAGTCGAAGTGACCGAGATCATGGTCGCCGTGGGTGACAAGGTCGACGCCGACCAGTCCCTGATCGCCGTGGAAGGTGACAAGGCCTCCATGGAAGTGCCTGCACCGTTCGCCGGCATCGTCAAAGAGATCAAGGTGAAGGCGGGTGACAAGGTCTCCACCGGTTCCCTGATCATGGTATTCGAAGTGGCAGGTGCTGCTCCGGCCGCTGCCGCTCCGGTTGCTCAGGCCGCCGCCCCGGTCGCGGCTGCCCCTGTTGCCGCTGCTCCGGCTCCGGTTGCCCAGGCTGCTGCCGCTTCCGACTTCGTTGCCAATGACGCTTACGTACATGCCGCACCGGCCGTACGTCGCCTGGCCCGTGAGTTCGGTATCAACCTGGCCAAGGTGAAAGCCTCCGGTCGCAAGGGTCGCATCGTCAAAGAAGACGTGCAGGCCTATGTGAAGGATGCAGTCAAGCGTGCCGAGTCTGCTCCGGCAGCCGGTACCGGCACTGGCAACGGCATGAGTGTCCTGCCATGGCCCAAGGTTGACTTCAGCAAGTTCGGCCCGGTCGAAGAGCTGGAATTGACCCGGATCCAGAAGATCTCCGGTCCTGCCCTGCATCGCAACTGGGCCATGATCCCGCACGTCACCCAGTTCGACGAAGCCGATACCACCGAGCTGGAAGCGTTCCGCAAAGAGCAGAACGCGATGCTCGAGAAGCAGAAGTCGGACGTGAAGATCACCCCGCTTGTGTTCATCCTGAAAGCCGCCGCCAAGGCCCTGGAAGCACACCCACGCTTCTGCAGTGCCCTGTCCGAAGACGGCAGCAAGCTGATCATGAAGAAGTACATCCACATCGGTGTGGCAGTAGACACTCCGGGGGGCCTGGTGGTTCCTGTGGTGCGTGACGTCAACAAGAAGGGCATCTACGAGCTGTCTCGCGATCTGGCCGAGATCTCCAAGAAGGCCCGTGCCGGCAAGCTGACCGCTGCCGACATGCAGGGCGGTTGCTTCACCATCTCCAGCCTGGGTGGCATCGGCGGTACCAGCTTTACCCCGATCGTCAACGCGCCGGAAGTGGCCATCCTCGGTGTTTCCAAGTCCGAGATGAAGCCGAAGTGGAATGGCAAGGAGTTCGTGCCGCGCCTGATGCTGCCGCTGGCCCTGAGCTATGACCACAGAGTCATAGACGGTGCTGACGGAGCCCGCTTCGTCACCACCTTGAGTGGTGTGTTGTCCGACATTCGTCGATTGGTCCTGTAAGTGAGAGGGCGGGCCCAGAGCCTGCCCTTTTTACTTCTCATTTCATTAACAGGATTGTAAACTTGCCCCGTTTTTTCACGGTTGCAGCCGCCTTGTTTGGCATTGAGTTGGCATAAGACTGCGCCGTCCGGGGATATATAAGAACGACAAAGAGGTCATGATGAGTAAAGAAATCAAAACTCAGGTCGTAGTACTGGGTGCTGGCCCTGCCGGTTATTCCGCTGCTTTCCGTGCCGCCGATCTGGGTCTGGATACCATTATCGTCGAGCGTTACTCCACCCTGGGTGGCGTCTGCCTGAACGTGGGTTGTATCCCGTCCAAGGCACTGCTGCACGTCGCCAAAGTCATTGAAGAAGCCAAGGCGCTGTCCGAACACGGCATCATCTTCGGTGCCCCGCAGACCGACATCGACAAGGTTCGCCTGTGGAAAGAGAAGGTCATCAACCAGCTGACCGGCGGTCTGGCTGGCATGGCCAAGATGCGTAAAGTTCAGGTGGTCAACGGTTTCGGCAAGTTTACCGGCCCGAACACCCTCGAAGTAGACGGTGCTGACGGCAAGACGACAGTGACCTTCGACAACGCCATCATAGCGGCCGGCTCCCGTCCGGTGAAACTGCCCTTCATCCCCCATGATGACCCGCGCGTATGGGATTCAACCGATGCGCTGGAACTGACTTCCGTACCAGGCAAGCTGCTGGTGATCGGTGGTGGCATCATAGGTCTGGAGATGGGTACCGTTTACTCTTCCCTGGGTTCCGAGATCGACGTGGTGGAATTTGCCGACCAGCTGGTACCGGCTGCCGACAAAGACATCGTCAAGATCTACACCAAGCGCGTTGCCAAGAAATTCAACATCATGCTGGAGACCAAGGTCACCGCAGTTGAAGCCCGTGCAGACGGCCTGTACGTCTCCTACGAAGGCAAGCACGCCCCGGCCGAGCCGGTTCGCTACGATAACGTGCTGGTTGCCGTAGGTCGTGTGCCGAACGGCAAGCTGATGGATGCCGAGAAGGCCGGCGTTGCCGTGACCGAGCGCGGTTTCATCGAGGTGGACAAGCAGCTGCGTACCAACGTGCCTCACATCCACGCCATCGGTGACATCGTCGGTCAGCCTATGCTGGCTCACAAGGGTGTTCACGAAGGCCACGTTGCGGCCGAAGTGATCGCCGGCAAGAAGCACTACTTCGACCCGAAAGTGATCCCGTCCATCGCCTATACCGAGCCGGAGATGGCCTGGGTTGGCCTGACCGAGAAGGAAGCCAAGCAACAGGGGCTGAACTTCGAAGTCGCCACCTTCCCGTGGGCTGCGTCCGGCCGTGCCATCGCGTCCGACTGCTCCGACGGCATGACCAAGCTGATCTTCGACAAGGAGAGCGGCCGCGTCATCGGTGGTGCCATCGTGGGTACCAACGGTGGTGAACTGCTGGGTGAAATCGGTCTGGCCATCGAAATGGGTGCTGACGCCGAAGACATCGCCCTGACCATCCACGCTCACCCGACTCTGCACGAGTCAGTGGGTCTGGCTGCAGAAGTGTTCGAAGGTTCCATCACCGACCTGCCGAACGCCAAGGCCAAAAAGAAGAAGTAATTTTCTTCTCGCAGCCATGTCTAGTCCTGAAATAGGTTTACACATTTTCGGCTAGCATTTCTCCACTCAGAACCCCCGATGCACTGCATCGGGGGTTCTGTATTTCAACGCATGATGCGGCCGCTCCACGTTGTAGATAT
>NZ_JAACFW010000039.1:0-23405 GCF_029237245.1 Aeromonas sp. 5HA1 | reverse complement strand
CTGCTCGACCAGTGCCAGTTTAAAAGTCAGCGAGTAATCGCGCTGTGTCCGTTTCACACCTTGTCCCATCGGGCTCTCCGTTTATGTGGGGGAAAGGTGTAAACCATATTCAGGACGGGACACAGGCAAAGAAAAAGCCCAGCATTTCTGCTGGGCTTTTGTGTTGGCTCCTCCTGCTGGACTTGAACCAGCGACATACGGATTAACAGTCCGCCGTTCTACCGACTGAACTAAGGAGGAATTGTACTTGGTGCCCAGAGACGGAATCGAACCGCCGACACGGGGATTTTCAATCCCCTGCTCTACCGACTGAGCTATCTGGGCAATATATAAATGGTGCCGGCTACCGGAATCGAACTGGTGACCTACTGATTACAAGTCAGTTGCTCTGCCTACTGAGCTAAGCCGGCACACTTAAACCACTGTGCATGAACTAATTTTTACTTCATGGCACCAAATTTGGTGCCCAGAGACGGAATCGAACCGCCGACACGGGGATTTTCAATCCCCTGCTCTACCGACTGAGCTATCTGGGCGTGGGCGCTATTAAACGGATTTTAAGGCAGGTGGTCAACGGGAAATTTCACTTTTTGTCTCGTTCGTCTCTTTTTTGCGCAACATCATCCATTTCCCCTACTTCTTCCTGTCGGCGCTGTGCCTGGCGGCCCCAGACTCTGGGTTCTTCCCCTTTCAACAGGCGGGCTATGTTCTCGTGATGGCGGATGAGGATGAGGCAGGAGAGCAGGGAAACCGGCAGTGTGTATTCCGGCTTGATCAGATAGGTAAAGAGTGGGCTCAGCAACACGGTAATGATGGAGGCCAGCGAGGAGTAGCCGCTCACCAGCAATACCAGCAGCCAGGTGCCGATCACGGCTCCCCCCATGGTGAAGCCAATGGGCATCATGGTGCCGAGTGCCGTCGCCACCCCCTTGCCACCCCGAAAGTGGAAGAAGATGGGGTACATGTGACCCAGACAGGCAGCAACCCCGATAAAGCCGAGGTAGACGGGCTTGATTTGCAGATACCAGGCAAGATAGACAGGCGCCGTGCCCTTGAGCACATCGAGCAGCAACACCACAAGGGCAGCCACACGGCCACCGAGGCGCAACACATTGGTCGCTCCCGGATTATGGGAGCCGTGATCCCGTGGATCCGGCAGACCCGTGACGCGGGAAACCAGCACGGCACTGGACAGCGAGCCGCCCAGGTAGGCCAGAATAATCATCAAAATCGTCAGGGCCGTCATCTTGGTCGTTTTTACCACGATATGAATGGGGTATGATGCGGGCCACATTCTCTGGCTCGGGGTTGCCCAAAGGCGTGTCGCCCAAACCGACCGCGCGGCAAACTGCTTGCCGAGCCTGCATCCCTGCGCTGTCATCACAGCCCATCAAGAGTAAAGAAGAAGTACTGTCATGGACAAGGTGTTTATTCGCGGACTCGAGGTTTTGACCACCATCGGTGTATATGAGTGGGAGAAGGGCATTCGCCAGAAGCTCTGTTTCGACCTCGAAATGGGGTTTGACAACCGTCCCGCCGCTGCAACCGACGATATCAATCTGGCACTGGATTACGCCACCCTCTCTCGCAAGATCTGTGATCACGCCTCCAGCAAGGTGGTGGAGCTGGTCGAAACCATGGCCGAGCAGGTCGCCATGCTGGTACTGGCCGACGAGCGGGTGCAATGGGTCAAGGTCACCCTGACCAAACCGGGTGCTGTCCCCAATGCGGCTGGCGTCGGGGTAGAGATACTGCGCCATCGCACTCCGGCTGCGAGCACCTGCTGATGACCAGCATCTATATCAGCCCGGGCGCCAACCAGATAACAGGGAGCACTGCATGACCCGTATCTACATCAGCCTGGGTTCCAATATCGAGCGGGAGCACCATATCCGCGCCGGTCTCGATGCCCTGCATGCCGAATTTGGCGAGCTCACCGTATCCCGGGTATTCGAGAGCGAGGCGGTTGGCTTTGCCGGTCGCCCCTTCTACAACCTGGTAGTCGGCGCCGACACAGATCTGCCGCTGGCGACCCTGTGCCAACGGCTGCGTGCCATGGAGTTTGCCCACGGCCGCGAGCCGGATGCCAAGAAGTTTGCTCCGCGCACCCTGGATCTGGATCTGCTGCTGTATGGCGATCTGGTCTGCGATGTACCGGTCGCGCTACCCCGTGGCGAGATCCTCACCAATGCCTTTGTCCTCTGGCCGCTGGCCGAGCTGGCACCGAGCCTGCGCCACCCGGTTGATGGCCGCACGCTGGACGAACTGTGGCAAGGTTACGACAAGGCATCCCAGCGACTCAGCCCCATTCCCTTTCACTGGGAAGCGCGCGAGCTGCAGCATCACTGAATCAACAAGGGCACCCTAGGGTGCCCTTGTTGCATCTTGCAAGGCGGCTTATCCGCCATAAGAAAGTGTGATTGGGCCCGACCCCCCATGGCTGGCAGGATAGGGCTCGCCACAGGAGACCCCCATGCCGCTCGATACCATTCATGACTTCAACTGCCAGCTACTGGCCCCATTGCCTCACCAGCGCTATCAGCACGAACCCATCCTCGACTACGCCACCGATGAAAGAGTCAGGGCCAGCTTTGGCTGGCTGGCGGTGTTCAGCAAGACGCTGTTTCTCAAATTCAAGGATGGCCGCTTCGCCCTGCTGCTGACCCATCAAGGGGGGCGACTCGACAACAAGGCGGTCAAGGCCGCGCTCGGTGCCAAGCCGTCTATCTGCACCGCCGAGGAGATGCAGGCAGAGATTGGCTGCCTGCCGGGAGCCGTTTGCCCCTTCCTGCCGAGGGCTGACATTCCCCTGCTGGTGGACTCGGCCCTGCTGGCCCACGATGCCTTCACCTGGACGCCGGGCCACCCGGAGCAGACCTTTATCCTGGCGACCGAGCATCTGCCCCGAGTACTGGCCCAGTTACCCTGCCAGGTCAGCTATCTCACCACGATTCAAGCCTGATTGCTGACGACAGCGACCTGATCACGCCTTGTCGCTTGCCAGTTGGGCAAAGATGAGCGCCGCCAGCATGGACATGAGACCGATGCACAGATAGGTGAGGTGGAAACCGGCCAGCCACTGCCCACCCGAGGCTGACGAACCGGCGGAGAAGAGCCCCAGCAGGCTGGCGGCGATGGCGACCCCCAAGCTCATGGAGAGCTGCATCACCACAGACAGCAGTCCATTGCCGCTGCTGGCGTGCTCCGGACTCAAATCCTGCAGGGTCAGGGTATTCATGGCGGAAAACTGCAATGAGTTGATGGCGCCAAACACCATCAGCCAGCCCAGCAGCACCCCATAGGGAAGCTGGTTATCGATGAGGGCAAAACTGGCGATCATGGCACCCAGCGCCAGTGTGTTGCCGATCAGGATGCGGCGATAACCGATGCGTGGAATCAGCTTGTTCACCAGCGTCTTGGTCAGCATGGCGCCGAGCACAGTGGGGATCATGGTCATCCCCGCCTTGCTCGGCGAGAACCCCAGCCCCAGTTGCAGAAAGAGCGGCGTGAGGAAGGGCATGGCGCCACTGCCGAGGCGGGCAAACAGGTTGCCCCAGACACCGATGGCGAAGGTGGATGTCTTGAACAGCGCCAGACTGAACAGCGGTTGCTCGGCATTGGCGGCATAGAGCCAGTAGCTCGCCATGGCGGCCAGACCGGACAGCAACGCAAACAGCGCCCAACCGGTGGAGATGCTGTGCTCACCCAACCCCTGCAAACCCACCGACACCAGCACCATGCCGGCGCTGAACAGCACGAAGCCCTGCCAGTCGAATTTGGCCGTGCCTTGACGCAGGTCGGGCATGAAGTGCCAGCTGGCGATAAAGCCGAGTATCCCCACCGGCAGGTTGATGAGAAACACCCAGTGCCAGCTCGCCACTTCCACCAGCCAGCCACCCAGCGCAGGGCCTATCAGCGGCCCCACCAGCCCTGGGATGGTGACAAACGACATCACCCGCAGCAGCTCATGTTTGCTGTAGACCCTCAGCACGGCGAGGCGCCCTACCGGCATCAGCAGGGCGCCGCCTATGCCCTGCAACACCCGTGCGGCCACCAGCATGGGCAGCGTATTGGCGGCGGCGCAGGCCAGAGACCCCAGGGTAAACAGCAGGATAGCCGCCAGATAGATACGGCGAGTACCGAACCTGTCAGCCAACCAGCCAGAGGCGGGAATGAGCAACGCCACCGTCAGCATGTAGGCGATGATCACCGACTGCATCTGCAGCGGGCTCTCCCCCAGGGTTTCGGCCATGCTGGGCAGGGCCGTATTGAGGATGGTGCCATCCAGGGTCTGCATGAAGAAGCCGACCGCCGCCAGCGGCGGCAGCCACTTGCGTTGGGCAGGCGTAACCATGTGTGTGCTATCGGGCATGAGCAGCCACCTCCTCTTCAGATAAAAAAAGACCCGCACGAAAGCGGGTCATCTCAGCCTGTCAGGCATCCGGCTGGCCGAGCATGGCTCTGAGCTGCTCTTCCAGACTGGGCTCGGGGGCCTTGAGCGTATCCAGGAACAACCGCTCTATCCCCGCCTTGTCCTGACTTTTCACGATAAACACCAGCCGGGACTGGGCCTTGCCCTCCGGCCAATCTCCCAATGCCTGCAGCGGATAGAGCTGGCCGTGGACGCCGTGGATCACCACGGGCTGGCTCTCTCCCTCCAGCTGCAAGATCCCCTTGAGCCGCAGCAGGGCATCGCCATATTGGACCTGCACCGCATCGATGGCGGCCAGCAGGCGGGATGGCTTGAGCGGCTCACCGATGCGCAGGGAGAAGCTCTCTATGTTGCCGTGCTCGAAGTGGGTCGGCGCGGCCGTGCCCACCTTGGCGGCGAACGGCTTCATCTTCGGCTGCATCGGCGAGGCCAGCCCCTGCTTGGGGGATTCGGTGCGCAGCCAGGCCAGCAGCTGGCGCACGTCGCGCCCCGCCGCTTCGTTGTAGGCACCCAGCTTCTCCAGCACCGCAGGCGACAGCTCGCCGTTGGTGACCCGCTCGATGGGGGCCGCCGGGTTGAGGGCGGCCAGCTGGGCCTCGACGCGCTCCAGCTGATCGCCATCCACCAGATCCCCCTTGCTCACCACCAGCAGATCCGCCAGCGCCACCTGTTTCACCGCTTCATACTGAGCCGCCAGCTGCTGTTCGATATGGCCAGCATCCACCACTGTCACTGTGCCATCGAAGCGGTAGCGCTGGGCGATAAAGCCCTCTTCGCGCAGGGTAAAAAGCACGGGCGCCGGATCGGCCAGACCGGTTGTTTCTATGATGAGCCTTTTGAACGGCTTGATCTTGCGCTGGATGGCGCGCATGAAGAGCCCCTGCAGCGCTTCCACCAGGGAACCCTGCACCGAGCAGCAGATGCAGCCGGAGTCGAGCAGCACCACCTGCTCGTCCACCTGCTGCACCAGATGGTGATCCAGCCCCACAGAGCCGAACTCATTGATGAGCACGGCGCACTCACCGAGTTCCGGCTGCTTGACCCAGTAGTTGAGCAATGTGGTCTTGCCGCTGCCGAGAAAACCGGTCAGCAGAGTCACGGGGATCCGGGTGTCTTGCATATCTATCATATCGATGACTCCACTTGGGTCGGCAGGGTGATGAGCACGCGGGTATCTTGCATATGGGTCATTTTCAATCCTTACCGGTTGGCAAACAGGTCGCTGAGCCAGCGGTTCTCGAAGCGGCCATGGGGATCGAGCTCGCCCTTGAGGGCCAGGAAGTCGTTCCAGCGCGGCAGCAGGGCCGGGAAGTCGTAGAGATCCATCGCCAGATGCTTACCGAAGTGGGGAATGCCACCGAGGGGCACCAGCAGTTGCTGCAGCTCTCGCATCTGCTCCATGGAGCCGTTGACGAAGGTGCCGTCCGCCGCCAGATAGACCAGGAAACCGACCCAGCAGACCGATTTATCGTAGGCGGCGCTGAGCCAGGCCTCGGAGGGACCGGTACAACGCAGGATAAAGGGGTAGTGCAATACGCCCGGGTTGGCCTGCTGCCACGCTTGCAGGGTCTCCAGCGCCTCATTCATGCGGTGCAGCGGCACCGCCACCTCACAGTTGATCTGGGGTGCGGGTATCCCCTTGCAGAGGATCTGGTAGACGTTGCCCACCAGATCGGAGGCGTCCTTGAAGCGGCGCACCGTCTCGAAGTGCTCCCCCGCCAACGCCTCATCCTTGGTGTCTTTCGCCATTTTCTGCAGGGTGGCATCTATGGTGGCATTCATGCGGGCATCGATGTCGCCCTCCAGCAGCAGCGGCTCGCTGCCGGCGGCGCGGTAACGGGCCACCTCTTCCTCGGAAGCGGGATCCACCAGCCAGATGTGGCTCTCGCCGGTCCAGGCGAACCACCAGCTCTTCACGAAACCGTGCTCGCGATTGAGCCGCTCGTTGTGCTCCAGCAGGAAGGGATAGTCGGTGGTGAACTTGGTGCAGCGCATGATGCGGTTAGGCACGGTGCGAAGGCGCACGTCGAGCAATATGCCGAGCATGCCCATCCCCATCACGAAGGCACCGAAGCGCGGATCGGTGCGATCGACCAGGATGATATCGCCATTGGCCAGCATCACAGTCATCGCCTCCACGGCATCGCACAGGGCGGACTGGTGCAGCCCCTGGCCGTGGGTGCCTGTGCTGAGCGCGCCACCCAGTGTCTGGATGCCGATGACGCCCGGGGATGCCGGCAGCATCCGTTCCATGGCGATGAGTTCGGCGTAGATGGTATCGAGCGGCGTGCCCGCCTGATAGGTGACGGTATCGGCGGTTTTCGCCAGCTGGCCGCGAAGGTAGTACAAGTCCACCAGCAGCGCCTGACTGCCCTCGGCATAGACGCTGTGAATAGGTTCGAAGGAGAGGCCTGAGCCGATCAGTCGCAGCTTGCGCTCCGGGTATTCACGCAGCAGCGCCTGCAGCTCATCGCGGTTCTTCGGGCGCCACACCTGATCCAGGGCGCCGAGGGGGTTGGTCCTGGACCAGTTGAACAGCACCTCCCGATTGTTGATCGCCTTGATGCTGTGAAATGCCTGGAACTTGACCGTCATACCGCGCCTCATCTGACTTCTAAATGAGCGGCAATTCTACCGAAAAGTGGACCACAAGGCATGAAAAACAAGCCCCTACAGTCGGGGGTGGATAAGGGGGATGACTCCCCCACACCCTCAGCGCGATTGCTGGGTCAGTGCCAGCAGCATGCCAAATCCCACCAGCAGGCCGCCAAACACCCGGTCGATCCAGTGGCGCACCGCCAAGAGACGGGCCCGTACCGACGCGGTGGAGAAGAAGAGTGCCACCGCACTGAACCAGACCCCGTGGGCCAGCACTATGAAGGCGCCATAGCCGAGCTGGACGCCAAGGGGCGTTTCCGGCCGCACCACCTGCATGAACAGGCTGACGATGAAGATGGTGGTCTTGGGGTTGAGCACATTTGTCAGAAACCCGGTGCGCAGTGCCCCCAGGCTGGAGAGGGTTGGCTGGCTGGCCATCTCCTCATGGGTCACAGGCCTGGCGCGCAACATCTTGATGCCGAGGAAGATGAGGTAGGCGGCCCCTGCCAGCTTGATGAGGTTGAACAACCAGAGCGACTGCTGGATCAGCAGGCCGACCCCCAGCAGGGTATAGGTCACATGGACACAGACCCCGGCCGCTATGCCGAGCGCCGTCAGCACGCCGGTGCGACGGGAGAGCAGCAGGCTGTTGCGCGACACCATGGCAAAATCGGGCCCAGGGCTGATGACGGCAAAGAAGGTAATGGCCACTACGGCTAACAGTTCAGTCATGAAAAAGAATCCTGATGCTGAGAGATATCGGCTATTTTATTTGGCATCCACACCAATAACGAACGATAACTTCTGACATGAATGGTGATAAAAACTCACAGAAAGGCCTCTCCCTTCCCTCCCTGACGGCACTGCGCTGTTTCGAGGTAGCGGCCCGTACCGAAAACTTCAGCCGCGCCGCCGATGAGCTACATCTCACCCATGGCGCCATCAGCCGGGCAGTACGCCTGCTGGAGGAGGATCTGGGGATCGGGCTGTTCGAGCGTCGCCAGCGCCGGGTCTTTCTGACCGAGGCGGGCAGCAGGCTCCATGAGGCCGTCAGGGAAGGGCTGGGCAGGATCCGGGAGACGGCGCAGGCGCTACGCCAGCAGAGCCAGCCCCAGTCGCTGGTCATCTCCTGCGAGCCCACCCTGCTGATGCGCTGGCTGATCCCGCGCTGGCCCGCCTTTCAAGCCCTGCACCCCGAGCTGGACGTGCATCTGATGGCGGGCGGTGGCGCCCTCAGCTTTGGCAACGGCATAGACCTCGCCATTCGGCGCAACGACTTCCACTGGCCTGATGACCTTTACAGCCAGCTGCTGTTTGAGGAGCAGACCGGGCCAGTCTGTCAGCCGGGCAAGGTCGCGCAGTTTTTCGAGCCACAAGGGGAACTGCAGGCGCTGCGCCCCTCTGCGCCCCGCCTGCACACCAAGACCCGCCCCGCCGCCTGGCAAAGCTGGCAGGAACAGGCCGGACAGAGTGCAAGCGACGAGGCGCCGACCCAGACCTTCGAACACTTCTACTTCAGCCTGCAGGCCGCCGTGGCGGGCCTTGGCGTCGCCATCGGCCCCTACCGGCTGGTGTGCGACGATGTCGCCGCCGGCCTGCTGGCCGCCCCGCTCGGATTCATCCCGGATGACACCGGCTATCACCTGCTCGCCCCCGCGCCACCGATTCCCGGCAGCCCCCATGAGAAGCTGGCGAACTGGCTGCAATCCCTGAGCAAATAGGTCACGACACCTCGCGGGCACAGGATGCTCCCCTGGCTCGCATGTGACTGCCGGACAGTGACGACACAGACTCAGCGAGCCCGGAAACCACTGCCACTCTTTTGCGCCGCCAGCAGCAAGGCATCGACCACAACGCGCAGCTTGAGCTGCATATGCTGGCTCCTGGCCCAGATGACATTGATCGGCATCTCGCCACCAGACAAGTCTGTGAGCACAGGGGTGAACACTCCGGAGTCCAGCTGTTCGTTGACCAGCCAGGTCGGCACCTGAACCAGTCCAAGACCAGCCAGCGCCGCTGCCAACACAGCCTCACCATCCCCCATTTCATAGCGTACCGGGATATCGTAAGCCTCAGTCCGGCCTGCGCCATTTCGGAGCAACCAGCTATGGCGATGCCCAGAGCGCCAGTCGATGATGCAGTCGTGCTGTGACAGATCCTTCGGGGTCAAAGGAACCCCATGCAGTGCCAGATAGGAAGGTGCCCCACAGATGACGAGCTTCTGCTCCCCCAGGCGACGAGCAACCAGATCGGCCTGATCCTCCAGCGCCCCGATGCGCACCACCAGATCAATGTTGGCCTCAATGAGATCGACCTTGCGCTCATTGAAGGTCACCGACAGATCCAGCTGCGGATGGCTGCCAGCCAGATCCAGCAGGATCGGCAGCACATGCCGGCGGCCGAACGCAGAAGGAAGATCGATACGAACGCGACCCGACGGACTCTGCTTTTCCGATGCAAAACTGCTCTCTGTCTCCTCCAAAACTCTGATCGCCTGGAGACAACTGGCCAGATATGCCTCTCCCTCCAGGGTCAGGCTCACTCGACGGGTTGTTCTGTGCAGCAACTTGACCCCCAGTCGCGCTTCCAGCCGCACTATGCTCTTGCTCAACGCCGACCCGGTCAGCCCCAGCACCAATGCCGCCGTGGTGAAACTGCCCGACTGCGCCACTGCAACAAAGTGCCTGACACCCAGAAAGGGGTCTTGTATTGCCATGGATTCAGTCCCTGAAGGAAATAGAGATTGGAATAATAGCCACTTAATCAATTTCAAGGAATCAATCACACTGTTTACAGGCTCATTCAACGCCGCATCTTGCACGTAATGGATTGGATGACCTTGAGTTCCCAACTCGCTCAGACATGACTTCATGACCAGACAGGAGAGACCAGATGTTGACCGTTAAATCCCTCAGTGGCCAAGTTGCCTTCGTACAAGGTGGTTCACGCGGCATTGGTGCCGCCATTGTAAAACGCCTCGCCCGCGATGGTGCCGCCGTTGCCTTCACTTATGTCTCCTCGGCCAGCAAGGCAGAAGAAATTGTCGCGACCATCACGGCTGCAGGTGGCAAGGCGCTGGCCATCCGTGCCGACAGTGCAGATGCCATCGCCGTACAGCACGCCATCCGCCAAACCGTCACTACCTTTGGTCGACTGGACATCCTGGTCAACAACGCCGGGGTGTTGGTATGGGGCGACATTGAAGAGCTGACCCTGGACGATCTCGATCGCACCCTGGCCGTCAACATTCGCAGCGTGTTCGTGGCCTGCCAGGAAGCAGCACATCACATGGGCAAGGGGGGGCGCATCATCAATATCGGCAGCACCAACGCTGACCGCATCCCCATGGCGGGGGGTTCCGTCTACGCCATGAGCAAATCGGCCCTGGTCGGCTTGACCAAAGGCATGGCACGGGATTTGGGCCCTAAGGGCATCACGGTGAACAACGTGCAGCCAGGCCCGGTCGATACCGATATGAACCCGGCTGACGGGGAATCGGCGGCGCAGCTCAAGGGGATGATGGCGCTGGCCCGTTACGGCAAGGATGAGGAGATCGCCAGCTTCGTCGCCTATCTGGCAGGGCCCGAAGCGGGATACATAACCGGCGCCAGCCTGACCATAGACGGTGGTTTCTCCGCCTGACCAGGTGGATGAGCCTCCCAGTAGCCATAAGTAGTCTCTGCACTGGTCCGGGAGCCGATTGCTGAGCCGAAGACCCCCCCTTTGATTCAAAGGGGGGGTCTGCTTTTGAGCAATACTGCTGCGCGAGTCTACTCGTGGAGAAAAAACCTGTTCCGCCCTTCTGGTATCGTCACTCAAAACGCCCATTCCCTGCCTGGGCAACATGAATCCGGTACTCTGTTGTTCTAAAGAATAGGGATTACAACCGTATGAGCCGCTCAGCCCAGATGAGGATCCGCCAGCTCGGGCAAGCTGCTGGCCAAGGCCTCTCCCTGTGGCAAATCGTCACAGAAGCGCTTGAGCGGCATGGGGCGACCAAACAGGTAGCCTTGCAGGTAGTCGACTCCCTTGGCTCTCAGATAGGCGGCCTGCAATTCGCTCTCGACCCCTTCTGCTATCAGTAACAAGCCGAGTCTGGCGCCCAGGTCGATGACATTCGCCACTATGTGCTCGGAGAGTGACTCTGTACCGATACGCCCGATAAAGGATTGGTCGATCTTCAGATAATCCACGTGGAACTGCTGCAGATAGAAGAGGCTGGAGTGACCCGTTCCGAAGTCATCGATGGCCAGCTTGACCCCCATCTGATCCAGTTGCCGGAACAGGGAGAGGGTATTCGGATCCACCACCAGCAGCTCACGTTCGGTCAGCTCCAGCACCAGCACTATCTTGCCGGGGGCAAACTGCGCCAGAAAAGTGCGGCACTCCTGCAGCAAAGCCAGGTCGCGACAGTGGGCCGCGCTGATATTGAAACTGATGTGAAAGCCATCGGGCAGGCGTACCTGCTCCCGGCTCAACACCTGGGCCACCTTCTTCATGATCAGGGTCGTCATGGGTACTATCAGCCCGGACTCCTCCGCCTGGGGAATAAAGAGGTCGGGACGGATAAGACCTGAATTGGGATGCTGCCAGCGCATCAGCACTTCCACCCCCATCAACCTGGTGTCACTCGTGGTAACCAGAGGTTGCAGATAGGGTTCGAACTCCTTGGCCCGCAACGCTCTGCGCAACTCGCCGACCGGGGAACCCGGGCGGCCCAGCAGCCACCATACCAGCAGTGCAAACGCTAACGAGAGACCGCATAGCAGAGAGAGGATCAGAGATTTGTGATCCCACAGCGAATGCCAGTAAGCCAGGGTCACGTAACCGGCATGAATGGAGAAGGGGTAGTGCGGTGAAGTCAGCTCGGTTCTGGCCAGAGCATGCAGGTCGGGGGCCTTGTCCAGATAGTGGCCTGCTTCATCAAACCAGGTGCTGCCCACCCGCATGAAGAGATTGCCGGCGTGATGGCTCAGGGTCAGCATGACGCTCAGGTATTCCCCATCGATGGCGCTCAAGGCCGCATGCCCTTCCTGCTCACTGCGCACTATCAGCAAGGGATGATTGACCCGCACCTGATTGCCACGCATCAGCAGCAACTTGCGCGCTATATAGGGGCTGGCATCATCGACCTCACGCACGGAGCCAAACAGGGAGGTGCAGTACAGCATCCCCTCCTTGATCAGATTGACCGAGCGAACAAAAGGCACCAGTGCGACCTGCTCACGCAGCTGAAAATCTATCTCGTCACAAGGCGCGCCCACCAGCGGCAGCACCTGACGATTGGCCCGCTCGGCGTGATCCAGCATGTTTTCCATGAGCGTCATCGCCTTGTGGGCGGCGGCGGCGGAACCGAATTCCAGCTCCTGCATGTAGTTTTTGTGTGTTGCCCATCCTCCCACCAGCAGCGGCAGGATGAACACCATGAAAGCGCAGCAGAGCCGAAGCCAGCGGCGGGAGAGATCGATATAAAAAAAATGCATAACCGATTCATCCAAAGAAACGGCCCGCCAGCCCGAATCAGGTGAGCATCAGGCAAACGGCAATGTGGTTATGACGACAAGCCCCACCAGTCTGCGCTGACCGGGCCTTCCCCCTGCTTTCCCGCAGTGACTGTCGCGGGGATCCCCCTCTCTTCTTTCTGGCAATGCAGGACAAAAGGAGGGGTGCAGCTTACCTCAGCTTGCCATCCGAACCACTTATCCTGAATAAATATTTGTGTCTGTATGCATCGTATTCAGCCCTGTTACCCAATAAAAAAAGAGCCCCGGCACTGCCGGGGCTCTGTTGCATCAGATGACGGCGAATGCCGGAATCTTATACCGCTTGTTGCAGGATCACCGCATCGGCCTTCTTGGTGTAGGAGGCGATCTCGTTGAAGTTGAGGTAGCGATAGGTATCGGCCGCAGTGGCATCCAGGGTCTTGGCGTACTGCAGATACTCGGCAACGGTCGGGATCTTGCCAAGGATGGCGGCAACGGCAGCCAGCTCAGCAGAGGCTAGGTAGACGTTGGCACCCTTGCCCAGACGGTTCGGGAAGTTACGGGTGGAGGTAGAGACCACAGAAGCCCCTTCCGCCACACGCGCCTGGTTGCCCATGCACAGGGAACAACCCGGGATCTCGATGCGAGCACCGACGCGACCGAAAATGCCGTAGTAGCCCTCTTCGGTCAGCTGATCCTTGTCCATCTTGGTGGGCGGTGCGATCCACATGCGAGTCGGCAGTTCGCCCTGATACTTCTCGAGCAATTTACCGGCGGCACGGAAGTGGCCGATGTTGGTCATGCAGGAACCGATGAAGACTTCATCGATCTTGCTGCCAGCCACGTCGCTCAGCAAACGGGCATCGTCCGGATCGTTCGGCGCACACAGGATGGGCTCCTTGATGGTGGCCAGATCGATCTCGATGATTTCGGCGTACTCGGCATCCTTGTCCGCTTCCATCAACACAGGGTTAGCCAGCCACTCCTCCATCCCCCGGATACGGCGGGTGATGGTGCGCGGGTCGCCGTAACCTTCGGACAACATCCATTTCAGCATGACGATGTTGGACTTGAGGTACTCGGTGATCGGCGCCTGATCCAGCTTGATGGTGCAACCGGCGGCGGAACGCTCGGCGCTGGCGTCAGCCAGCTCGAACGCCTGCTCCACCTTCAGAGTCGGCAGACCTTCGATCTCGAGGATACGGCCGGAGAAGATGTTCTTCTTGCCCGCTTTCTCGACAGTCAGCAGCCCTTTCTGGATGGCGGCATAAGGGATGGCATGAACCAGGTCACGCAAGGTGATGCCCGGTTGCAACTCGCCCTTGAAGCGCACCAGCACGGATTCCGGCATGTCCAGCGGCATCACGCCGGTCGCGGCGGCAAAGGCCACCAGACCGGAGCCCGCCGGGAAGGAGATACCGATGGGGAAACGGGTATGGGAGTCACCACCGGTACCGACGGTATCCGGCAGCAACATGCGGTTCAACCAGGAGTGGATGACGCCGTCACCCGGACGTAGAGAGACACCACCACGGTTCATGATGAAGTCCGGCAGAGTGTGGTGAGTCTGCACGTCGATGGGCTTGGGATAGGCTGCTGTGTGGCAGAAGGACTGCATGGTCAGATCGGCGGAGAAGCCGAGGCAGGCTAGGTCTTTGAGCTCATCGCGGGTCATGGGGCCCGTGGTGTCCTGGGAGCCTACCGTGGTCATTCTGGGCTCGCAGTAGGTGCCCGGGCGAATGCCCTGCACGCCACACGCCTTGCCCACCATCTTCTGGGCCAGGGTGTAACCCTTGCCGGTATCGGCCACAGGCACAGGACGACGGAATACGGTGGAGAACGGCAGGCCCATGGCTTCGCGGGCCTTGTCGGTCAGGCCGCGACCTATGATCAGCGGAATACGGCCACCGGCGCGCACTTCGTCGATCAGCACGTCGGTTTTCAGTCCAAACTGGGCCAGCACCTGATCGGTGCCGTGCTTGCAGATCTTGCCGGCAAACGGGTAGATGTCGATGACATCGCCCATCTCCAGCTTGGAGACATCCACTTCGATGGGCAGGGCGCCCGCATCTTCCATTGTGTTAAAGAAGATGGGGGCAATCTTGCCGCCGAGGCAGACACCGCCGGCGCGCTTGTTCGGCACGAACGGAATGTCGTCACCCATGAACCAGAGCACCGAGTTGGTGGCAGATTTGCGGGAAGAGCCGGTACCGACCACGTCGCCGACATACGCCAGCGGGAAGCCCTTCTCTTTCAGGGCATCTATGGTCTTGATGGGGCCGACGGTGCCGTCGTTGTCCGGAGTGATGCCGGGGCGGGCATTTTTCAGCATGGCCAGGGCATGGAGCGGAATATCGGGACGGGACCAGGCGTCCGGCGCAGGGGACAAGTCATCGGTGTTGGTTTCACCGGTCACCTTGAACACGGTCACAGTGATCTTCTCGGCCAGCTCGGGGCGAGAGAGGAACCACTCGGCATCGGCCCAGGATTGCATCACCTGCTTGGCGTGGGCATTGCCCGCCTTGGCCTTCTCTTCCACGTCATGGAAGGAGTCAAACATCAGCAGGGTGTGAGACAGCCCCTTGGCAGCAAGAGGGGCCAGGGTGGCATGGTCCAGCAGGTCGATCAGCGGCTGAATGTTGTAACCACCCTGCATGGTGCCCAGCAGCTCAACGGCTTGTGCGGCGGTCAGGATGGGAGAGTGGGCTTCGCCCTTGGCGATGGCGGTGAGGAAACCGGCTTTGACATAAGCCGCTTCATCAACACCTGGTGGAATTCGGGAGGATAACAGCTCTTTCAGAAAGTCTTCTTCGCCAGCGGGCGGGTTCTTGATCAGTTCAACCAGGGCGGCGACCTGCTCTGCATCCAGAGGTTTGGCAACCACGCCCTCGGCGGCACGTTCTGCGACGTGTTTACGGTATGTTTCAAGCACGACTAATTCCTCTTTGGTCTTTTTTTGGGGTTCGCCCAGGCTCGCGGCGATCGTCCTTGCGGGACACCCGTAGGGTGCCCCTCACTATATAAGTTTTAACGAGTAATTAAAATCCAAACCCTGTACAGATATTCAACAAGCCAGGCTAACCAATTAAACTTGCTCACATTTTGTCACCACATAAAAGCCAGGCAAGAAATAAGTTAACAAAAAGGCATCATTTGGCCGTTATTCGAATGTGGTGCCCAATTGCAGATAGAACATGTTGTTGCCCCCCTCCGCCATGCCATAACCGAGGAAGATGGGACCGAGGAAGCTCTCTATCCCCACGTAGACGGATCCTCCGGTGAAGGAGCTCTCGATACTGATGTCTTCCCCCTTGTCCCACACCCCTCCTTGCTCGAGGGAGCCCCCCAGATAGAGCGGCGCCCGCAGCGCACCAAAGTCGTTGTCGACCACCCGATAGATGTAGCGCAGCCCGCCAAACAGACTGTAGCGACCGCTCAGCTGGTAGCGCTGGAAACCTGACATACGGAACAGCCCCCCCAGATCCTGCACCAACAGTGGCACCTCTTCCTGGGAGGTGGAGCCGCCCCCTTCCAGTATCAGGTTCAGGCTGTGTCTGTCCCAGGACCAGGGCTTGATCATAGAGAGGTGATAATTGACCCCCTCATTTCGCTCGTTTTCTTCATTCTCATTGTGATAATCCAGCCGGACATGGGAATAACCCCCCTTGATGTCCCAGAAAACCCCTTCATAGGGGAAGTAGCGGCTGTCGAGGGTATCGTGCTCGAAACGGACATAAGGCCCCCAGGAGATGGCATCCGAATTCACCCCATTCAAGTTCCTGACATCGATACTGCCCATCTTGCCTTCCACCCCCAGCGAGAGGCGACTCCAGGGCTGCAGATTCCAGCCCAGAGCCAGATCGGTACTGAAGAAGGAGTACTCAGTATCGAGATAGTTAAAAGACTGATCTTCCGGATCCGGGTTGAAAAGGCTTCGCAGGGTCTTGTCATAAGCAAAGCTGGCCTCGCCGTAGAAGGTCTGGGAAGGCTCCAGCGGCGAATAGAAGTCGGTCTTGAGGTGCTTGGCAGTGCCCAGGGAGGCCTCAGTCAGCCACTCGGCGCCCCACTCATTCAAGTTGGTGAGTGTGTAGGACATGCCGACGTTGTAGTTGGAGCTGCTCTCGAAGTCGTCGGAGAAGCCGAACTGGAAGTTGAGGTAGCCCGGCCCCCAGTTTTTCTCGCTGGCATCCACCACCAGCACGTTCTCTCCGTCGCGTTCTTCCACCTCATAGGTGATGCGGTCAAACGACTCCAGTGCGTAGAGGCGGCGAATGCCCGCCTCCAGGCTTTCGTTGGTCTGTATCTTGTCGGGTTTCACCTTCAACATGGCGCGCACCGTCTCGTCGGAAAGGCGTGACTTGTTGAGGATCTCCACCTTGTCGATGTAATAGGCGGGCTGACCGCTGCGCTCGGCACGGCGGCTCAGCTTCTGGTTGCGATAGACGGCGTACTCCCTGGGCGAGAGGGAGAGCGCATCGAGCTGGGTAGCGGCACGGTTGGCCACCGCCTCCCCCTGCTTGATCCCTTCCGGCATCAGGGAAAAGTCGGCGATGCCCATGTTGCCAAATTCAGGGGTCAGCAGAATATCTTGCGGCCCCAGCAGCGCCTTCTGCTTGTCGGTACCGACCTGGGTCATGTAGGTGGTGAGCTGATCTATCATGGCGAGGCCGGACTTGAGGGATTCCCGGGTGCGCAACCTGGCACCTATATCCACGGCTATCACAACGTCGGCTCCCATCCCCTTGGCTACGTCCACCGGCATGTTGTTGACAGTACCGCCGTCGGCCAGGATATGTCCCTCCCACTCCACTGGCTTGAGGGCTCCGGGAATGGACATGGATGCCTGCATCGCCTTGGCAAGGCTGCCCCCCTCCAGTACGAAGGGCGTCACAGTCTCCATGTCGGTTGCCACGGCACGATAGGGGATGGGCAGGTCGTCGAAGCTCTTCTGGGCCGGCAGGTTGGACGTGGCGTGGCGCAGCAGGCTGGCCATGGACTGGCCCTGGAAGAATCCATCCGGGAACTGGACAGCGTCACCGTTGACACCGATATCGGTGCGCAGCTGATACTTCTCGCTCTGCTGCTTCTTGCGCAGGGATAGCTCGTCCCGACCGACCTTGTCCTGATATCCCTTGTTCCAGTCGATGGCCAGGGTGGTGCGCTCCACCTCCTCGGCGCTGAGCCCCATGGCGTACATGCCCGCCACGTAGGAGCCCATGCTGGTGCCCACTATGATATCCACCGGAATGCGCTTCTCCTCCAGCACCTTGAGGATGCCGATATGAGCCGACCCCTTGGCACCGCCACCGCTCAGCACCAGGGCAATCCTGGGCCGTTCGGACTGGGCCGCCGCCATGAGTGGCAAGCCTGCCAGCAAAATCAGAAACAGGTGGGTCCATCCCCGACGAAAGATGCGCATATGATTTTCCATTGAATCCAGTGCGAGCCAAGTAAGCAGTGACGCTTACTATAAAGTGCGAAAATCTAACCGCAACAGCCACGACAGCAATATAGGGCCGCGATGGAGGCGCTGTTCGCTGATAAACCGGAGCTGTACCAGCACGCCCCTGTGAGCGCAAACGCAATCCATCAATAAAACCGGTCAGCCCCTCAAGGGCATCACCACACTGCCGTTAATATGTGCTCAATCCCGTCTCCACACTTCTGAGTCACTCCCATGCTTGCACGCCTGACACTCAAACAGAAAATTCTGGCCACCGTCACCCTGGCCGTGGTGCTCTCCTGCCTGCTGGTGGGTTACTTCAGCCAGCGCTCGGCGCAACAACTGATCGAAACCCGCATGTTCGAGCAGGAGCTGCCCAACCTGACCCAGCGTATCGGCAAGGAGATCGAGAAAGATCTGACTTCGGTCGCCAATGCCGCCAGACAGCTGGCCAACGACCGCTTCGTGCTGGACTGGGTCGCCCGCGGCATGCCCAGGGAGCAGGAGTCCATCCTCATCGATCAGCTCAAGGACATGACGGCCCAGTATGGTTTGGTGACCGCCTCTTTCGCCGATCGGCAGAGCGCGGCCTACTACAACCAGGATGGCTTCCTGCGCAACCTGACCCCGGAGCAGGACGCCTGGTTCTACGGCTATACCAAGAGCCCGCAAGACCTGATGCTCAGCATCTTTCGCGAGACCAATGGCGAGGTGAAGCTGTTCGTCAACTTCCAGCAGCTCAACGGCCGCGGTCTGGCGGGGCTCGCCAAGTCCCTCGACAGCATGGTCAGCATGCTCGCCAACTTCCGGATCGGTGACAGCGGCTTCGTGTTCATGACAGATGGCAGCGGCAAGGTGAAGCTGCACCCGGATGCCGCCCGCATCGATCGGGACAACCTGACCCAACTGGCCAGCGGCACCACAACCAACCTTCTGACCAAGCAAGCGTTCGCCGCCACCCAGGCCGAGGTCGATGGCCAGGCTGTGATACTGGCCACCAGCTACATCCCCATGCTCGACTGGTATTTGGTGGCCCAGGTGCCGGAAGCCGAGATCTATGCCGAGCTGGACAAGGCGCGACTGCACATTGTGCTGGTGAGCCTGGCCATCGCCGCCGGCATGGGCTTGCTCGGCATGCTGCTGGCCGGTTCCGTCAGCCGCCCGCTCAACGAGCTGGCCCGCCTGTTCCGTGAACTGGGCAGTGGCGATGGCGATCTCACCCAGCGCCTCAAGGTAGAAGGCCACGACGAGCTGACCCAGGTTGCCACCGGCTTCAACAACTTCGTGGCCAAGATCCACGGCTCCATCGAGCAGGTCGCCAGCAACTCCCGCCAACTGGCCGCTACCGCCAACGAGGTGGCCAGCAAGGCGCAGCTGACCCAGCACAACTGTACCGCCCAGCGCGACCGTACCGTCCAGGTGGCGACCGCCATTCACGAGATGGGGGCGACGGTAGGCGAGATCGCCGGCAACGCCTCCCTGGCGGCGGACGTCGCCAGGCAGGCCAACGAGCAGGCCGATGCGGGTGCTGTCGTCGTCGCCCAGGCCCGCCACGGCATCGTCGGCCTCTCCAGCGAGATTGAGCAGGTCGCCGGTGTCATTGAATCCCTGGCCAACCAGACCGACTCCATTGGCAGCATTCTCGACACCATCCGCAGCATCTCAGAGCAGACCAATCTGCTGGCACTGAACGCAGCCATCGAGGCGGCACGGGCCGGTGAACAGGGCCGGGGCTTTGCCGTGGTAGCCGACGAGGTACGCAATCTGGCGAGCCGCTCCGCCGCCTCTACCGCCGAGATCCAGGGCATGATCAACCGGCTGCAGGAGCAAAGCGCCCGCGCAGTCAGTGCCATGGCCCAGGGCCGCAGCCAGAGTCTGGAAGTGGTGGCTCAGGCTGACGAAGCCAATGCCGCCCTTGGCCATATCACGGCCCACATCACCCAGATCAGTGACATGAACATCCAGGTCGCCACCGCTACCGAGGAGCAATCCAGCGTGGTGGGCGAGATCAATCGCAACGTGGAAGACATCAACCAGCTCACCATGGAGACGGCCGACATAGCCCACCAACTGACCGAGTCGAGCCGCAGCCTGCAACAACTCTCAGGCGAGCTGGACAAGCTGGTCGGCAACTTCCGCCTGTAAGCGGCGTCGGGAGTCACACCTAAAAAGGAGCGCCATGGCGCTCCTTTTTTATGCGGCTTGCGGCCCATTCCCCGTGCCTTTGCCCGGGAGGCGGCCAATTCATATCTATACTGGCAACAACCCTCATCGACCACATCATGGCCAGCCATGAAGGAGCACTCCCTTGCTAGAAGGTAAACTGACGCTCAAATTGCAGCTGATCCTGGCTGTCACAGTGCCCTGTCTTGCCCTCTTGCTCGTGGGTGGCGCCAGCCTGCGAAGTATGGGCTCCATCCAGCAGCAATCCACCGAACTCTACCAGAACACGGCCACCCCCATGCGCGCCATGGCGGAAGTGGTATCACGCATCCCCCGCATGCGGGTGGGGATCGACATGATGCTGCTGCAAGATACCTCCCTCAAAGATGAACGGGGCGTACTCAGTCGGGTCAAGGATGCCCGTGACGAGGACATTCCCGAGATGCGTCAGGCCATGCAGCAGGCGGTAACCGCCCAGACGGATCCGGCGGCCAGAGCAGATGCGCAAAAATTGCTGAGCCAGTTTGAAGGAATGGAGAGCAACGAGCTGAACCCCATGCTGCAGGCGCTGGAAAAAGGGGACATGGAAGCGGCGAGAGGCATCTATCGGGATCGCTATACGGTCACCTATGGCACCATGCGCAAGGATGCCAACACCCTGCTCGATGGCCTGATCCAGCAAGCACAGCAGCGTCATCAGCGCGGTGAGCAGAGCTATGCCAGTGGACGAATGCAGATGATCACCATCATCAGCGGCGCCATCCTCATCTCGCTGCTGGTCTCGGTGCTCATCCTGATCAACCTCAAGCGTCGGGTCGGCTTCCTGCAACAGTACATCGGCTATGCCGCCGAGCATCTGGCGCTGGACTCCCGCGCCAAGCTCACTGGCAACGACGAGCTGGCGGAGATCACTGAGAGCTTCAATCACTTCGTCAGCAAGATCCACAGCGCCATCGAGCAGGTCGCCAGAAACTCCCACCAGCTCGCTGCCACCGCCGACGAAGTGGCCAGCAAGGCGCAACTGACCCAGCAAAACTGTACCGCCCAGCGTGACCGCACAGTGCAAGTGGCCACCGCCATCCACGAGATGGGCGCAACCGTGAGCGAGATAGCAGGCAACGCCTCCCAAGCCGCCGAGGTGGCCAGGCAGGCCAACGACCAGGCTGAAGCGGGCGCTGGCGTGGTGGCCCAGGCCCGCCACGGCATAGTCGGTCTCTCCGACGAGATTGCACAGGTGGCGGGCGTGATAGAGTCGCTGGCGACGCAGACCGACTCCATCGGCAGCATCCTGGAGACCATTCGCAGCATCTCGGAGCAAACCAACCTGCTGGCCCTCAACGCCGCCATCGAGGCGGCCCGCGCCGGTGAACAGGGCCGCGGCTTCGCCGTGGTGGCCGACGAGGTGCGCAACCTCGCCAACCGTTCCGCCGCCTCCACCGCCGAAATTCAGGGCATGATCAACCGGCTGCAAGATCAGAGTGCCCGTGCTGTCAGCGCCATGACTCAGGGCCGCAGCCAGAGCCTGGCGGTAGTGACCCAGGCCGACGAGGCCAATGGCGCACTCGGTCAGATCACCGCTTACATCACCCAGATCAACGACATGAACATCCAGGTCGCCACCGCCACCGAAGAGCAGTCGAGCGTGGTCGGCGAGCTCAATCGCAACGTGGAGGACATCAACCAGCTCACTATGGAAACTGCCGACATAGCCCACCAATTGACCGACGCCAGCCGCAGCCTGCAACAACTCTCCGGCGAGCTCGACAAGCTGGTGGGTAATTTCCGGCTGTAACCCCTTCTTCCCCTCACACGAGGAGCGCCGCGGCGCTCCTCGTCATATCAGCGGCAAGCCATGACGCACACCCGCAAACTCGCCTCCGCCCCAGCCTGGAAATGCCCCATAATCAGGGAAATAACAGGAGGTATCATGAGCAAGCTGGTGGTGACTATGTTGCTGGGGAGTCTGCTCTGCGCCTGCAGCAGCGGGCCAGTGCGGGTGCACGGTGCCGATGTCAGCGTGGACGATACCCGGATCCGGGTCAGTGATGGCAGCAATGGGGGCAATGGAACCTTCTGCCCTCCAGGTCAGGCCAAAAAAGGGCGCTGCTAGCGCCCTTTTTTACAATCGTACATCTGCTTGTCCGCCTGTTGCAGCAGCAGGTCCAGCGCCGGTGGCGAGAGCGCATCATAGTGCCCCACCCCGACCGAGCAGCTCAGCCGATAGGGTTTGCCGCTCTCCCGATTGAACCCGGCTAGGGCCTCATCGAGCCGTGCCAACACCCGTGGCACCTCTGCCGGCCCAGTACCCGGCAGCAATACCGCAAATTCGTCCCCGCCCAGCCGGGCAAAGATGTCTGCATCACGAAATACGCCACACATGAGGCTCGCCATCTGTCGCAGGGCATCGTCACCGACGTCGTGCCCCAGCCGATCGTTGATCTCCTTGAACCGGTTGAGGTCGAGAAACAGCAGGGTCGCAGCTCTCCCCTGACGATGGGCGAGTTGCAGGCATTTGTGTGCCAGCAGCATGAAACCGCGCCGGTTGGTGATGCCGGTCAACTCATCCATGGTGGCCAGCTGGATCGCCGCCAGTTCGCGCTCCACCATGCCGGCCAGGTCCGTCAGCAAGTCCCGCTGACGCTCATCCAGCAGGCGCGGCTTGCGATCTATGATGCACAGGGTCCCTAACTTGTACCCCTCCCCAATCTGCAACGGGCTGCCCGCATAGAAACGTATGTGGGGATCCCCGGATACCAGCGGATTGTCGGCGAAGCGCAGATCCCGGGTCGCATCCTCCACCACGAAGAGGTCATCGCCGAGAATGGCATGACCACAGAAGGAGATGTCCCGCGGCGTCTCCAGCACAGGCAAACCACAGCAGGATTTGAACCACTGCCGATCCTCATCCACCAGCGACACCAGCGAGATGGGCACATCGAACATGTTGCGGGCCATGCGGGTGATCCGGTCGAATCTTTCTTCGGCAGAGGTATCCAGAATGGCCATGCGGCGCAGCGCATCGAGGCGCAGGCGTTCGTTGTCAGGTGTGGCCGGTGTTTGCATCGCAGGATCCATCGCGTGAAGTAACAGCCTTCAGCATAGCAATCGGCCCCGAACAAATCTCTTTATTCATCAAAAACAAAAAAGCCGCTCCTGAGAGTAATGCCAGTCAGTTAAGCCTGACTGGCATTGTTTTTATTGGCTTTTTTTACACTGTATTTCTGTGGCCTTGGCTTCACGCAGCGGGGGTAGCTTCGTTCCCTTCGTGCCGGCAGCACAAACTGCC
>NZ_JAACFW010000038.1:0-25330 GCF_029237245.1 Aeromonas sp. 5HA1 | reverse complement strand
GGATATCTACAACGTGGAGCGGCCGCATCATGCGTTGAAATACAGAACCCCCGATGCAGTGCATCGGGGGTTCTGAGTGGAGAAATGCTAGCCGAAAATGTGTAAACCTATTTCAGGACTAGACATTTTTTCCAGCCAGGGTTACTGACGGATCAGGCGGAAGATGGCGTAGCCCGGATGCTTGGCATCGTCCATCGGCAGGGTGGACTTGTACTCCAGATCCGCGCCGGCCAGTTGTTTGGCCTCCTCGCGGGGAGAGGAGTAGAGCCGCACGTCCACGTTGGCGGGCAGGGCCTTCATATGCCAGTTGTTGTTGGCCGCCGGGCTGAAACCACCCGGGTTGTCGGCAGACTGGGCCTTCAGGTACTGGGCAATGATCTCCCGCGTCTCGAAGGGATCTTCATGCACTATGTTGCTGCCGTCTATGCCTGGGAAGTGGCCGCCACCGCTGGCGCGGTAGTTGTTGGTCACCACGTAGAACTTCTGGGCCGGGTCAATGGGCTGGCCGTTGAAGGTGAGCGCACTGATGCGCTGGCCGTTGCTGACCTTGTCCCCTTCCTTGTTGTAACGGGCCGGCTGGGTGATATCCACTTCATAGTTCACGCCATCGATCACATCGAAGTTGTAGGTGGGGAACTTCTCGTTCACCAGCCACTGCACCTCTGTCTTGCCGGTGTCGATCTGGTTGAACTGACCGGCGCTCATCTCCAGCCACTCCTTGACGGTGGCTCCGTTCACTTCGACCACCTGCAAGGTGTTCGGATAGATATAGAGGTCGGAGACGTTGCGCAGGGAGATGTCGCCCTGGGCCACATAAGTGAAGTCATTGATGCCGTTGCGACCACCACGGAAGGGGGCCGCCACCGACAAAATGGGGTAGGACTCCTTGAGCAGACCGTCTTGTTGCAGCTGTTCGGCATAGCGGCGCTGGGCATCGCTCACCAGTTGCACCGAAGGGTCGTCCTGTACCAGAGCGAAGAAGCTGTGGATGGAGGAGGTGATCTTGCCGAGCGGTTCATCCAGCCACTGGTTGGTGGCATCGTGATCCGCCTGCACCAGATCGACGACTCGCTGATCCACGGCGCTGCCTTCGCTGGAATCGATCTTGCGCAGGCTGGCCTGGCTTTGCTGCACCTGCCACTTGCCCTCAACCTGCTCCAGGGTGAGGTCTATGATGCCCAGATGGTTGCCCCAATAGCCTGGCATCACGGTCGGCACGCCGCTCAGGGTGCCGGCCTGGTTGTCCACCTCCGGCAGATCCGGGAAATCACCGGGGAAGTTCTTGTGGGCATGCCCCAGCATGAGGGCATCTACCCCTTTTACCTTGGCCAGGTGCCAGGCGGAGTTCTCCATCATGGCTTCGTAGCTGCTGGCGTTGATGCCGGTGTGGGCGACCACGACCACTATGTCGGCGCCCTTGGCACGCAACTCGGGCACATAGTGGTTGGCGGTCTCGACCATGTCGGCCACCACCACCTTGCCTTCCAGATGACGCTTGTCCCACTGCAGCACCTGCGGCGGAGTCAGCCCCAGTATGCCCACCTTGACGGTCTGCTCCTGCCCCTTGTCATCCTTCACCTTGCGCTCCAGCAGCAGGTAAGGGGTGAACTTGTTGCCACTCCAGTCGATCTGCCCCTTTGCATCGCGCTTGAAGGCGCCCGCCTCGAACACGTTGGCGTTCACATAGGGGAACTTGGCACCCTGCAGTGTCTTGGTGAGGTAATCCAGCCCGTAGTTGAATTCGTGGTTGCCCAGGTTGCCCGCGTCATAACCCAGCTCGTTCATGGCCTTGAACACGGGGTGGGCCTGCTTGTCGAGGTAACCGGCGCCCGATTGCTCGAAGATGTAATCCGCCAGCGGCGTGCCCTGGAGCAGGTCACCGTTGTCGAGCAGCAGGTTGTTGGGGTTTTCCGAGCGCGCCGCACGGATCAGCAAGGCGGTACGGGAGAGGCCAAACTTGCGATCTTCCTTGTTCTGGTAGTAATCGTATCCCAACACGTTGGAGTGGATATCGGAGGTCTGGATCAGACGCAGGGCCACAGCGCCCGGTTGCGTCTTGCTGTCGTTTTCATTGCTACAGGCAGACAACAGCACTATGGCTGCAATAGCACCCAGCTTCATGGTTTTATTCACTGTTTTTTCCCTTTTATTATGAGTGTCGCTTTACCAGCGACGGGAATTTAACAGACGAATATGTCATGGCATGAAGCCGGGATTAATTTTTATGAGGTGTGGCACAAAAATAGCCTTATGAGGCCAGCAAGGCCCCGCTCGCCAGTTGTAATGCCAACCCCAACATGATTAAACCAACAATAATATCAATAGCTTGCTGCACCCGGCCCCGTGCAAGCCAGGGCGAGAGCGCGGCCGCACCAAAGGCGAGACTGTAGAACCAGACCAGGGAAGCCAGCATGGCCCCTGCCGCAAAGGCCGGGCGCAACGGTTCGGCAAACTGGCTGCCAAAGGAGCCGAGCAGCATCAGGGTATCCAGATAGACGTGAGGATTGAGCAGGGTCACCCCGAGCGTCATGGCCAGCACGCTCTTGACCCCCATCAGCCGGGGTGAATCCACCAGCGCAGCCCCCTGCCCTTGCCAGGCACTGCGCAGGGAGCGCATGCCGAACCAGCAAAGAAACAGCACACCACCCCAGGTCAGCAGCGCCAGCCCGATGGGACTGGCTGCCAGCAGGTTGGCCCCGCCGAATACCCCAATCCCGATCAGGATGAGATCACACAGACAGCAGAGGGTCGCAGCCAGCAGATGGTGATTGCGATGTATGCCCCGGCTCAGCACGAAAGCGTTCTGGGCACCAATGGGAATGATCATGGCAAGGCCAAGGGTGAAGCCTTGCAGAGTGGTCGCGAACATGGATAAACCGTCCAGAAGAGTGAGTGGACGGCACTATAAAGGGTGGTGGGGTGTTCAGAGAAATTCATTAATCTGCTGAGTGATTCATTTCTCTAATCAAGCGGGATCCTGAGGGCAGGGATGAATTCCATCCGGCACCAACTGTCAATTGCATGATCTGACAATTGTGAGCCTGTCGCTCTGCCCCGAGAATCATTGGGTTTTATTGCATCAGCTTGGGGAAGTTGGTGACAACGACCTGCTCCAGATTGGGCAGCAAAATGCCACTGCTCACCCCCTTGGCGATGGCCTGGTAGCGATTCATCGATCCCGTTTTACGGGTGACCTGATTGAGGTGGTAGTTCACGGTACGTTCCGTGATCCCCAGGATGCAGGCAATTTCACCCGACGTTTTCCCTTCGCTGGCCCAGAACAGGCATTCGGTCTCACGGTCAGTCAGGGCCTCCTGAGGGTCATCTTCCCGCAGACTGACCCGCACAATCCGGATCGCCGCCTCGAAGATGTAGTTGGACATCCAGGAGAGGATGGGCGAGGACTCCAGCAACAGATCGCTTGACGCCCGCTCGGCGGTGATGAACGACAGTATGCCGTTTTCACCCGCCGCACCGTGCAGCGGAAACGAAATACCGTTTCGCAGCCCGAACTCCGCCGCCAACCCCATCACATCCAGACTGCCCTCTTGCAGAAAACGCGCCCGTTCATCCAGTCGGTTCCAATAAATGGGCAAGGTCTGCTTGCGGGCCAGCTGGATGATGGGATCACAGGCCAGCATATGGTTGGCCGTATAGGCCTGCACCCAGGAGTCAGGGCACTGATTGAACAGCACCACCTTGGGCCTTTGCATCGACATGGGAATGATCAGTGCGAACCGGTAGTAGTCATAGCCCATACCGAGCGTGAATCGACCGATCAACTCGGCCAAACGATCCCCGTCTGTTACCGAAGTGAAATGTTCGAGGTACTCAAGCAGTTGGTCTTGTTTCATATGCTAGCCCCCCTGGCCAGGGCCTCGATTATAGCGCCGAACACTGAAATGGAGACATCTGAATGCTTGTTTTCAAAGGAAAATTAAAAGAACACCCCAGATGGGAGGTAGAAAACGAGCTTTATCGCTTCCGTAATCGCGTCTTCTCCGATCGTCTCGGCTGGGATGTGGAGTCTCACCGTGGTCTGGAGCAGGACAGCTTCGACACCCCGGACACCCATTGGGTGCTGATCGAGGACGAAGAAGGCCTGTGCGGCTGCATCCGTCTGCTCAGCTGCGCCCAGGATTACATGCTGCCCAGCATATTCCCCACCGCTCTCGCCGGGGAGATGGCACCACGCAGCAGCGATGTGTGGGAACTGACTCGCCTCGCCATCGACGCCAACCGGGCGCCGCGCATGGGCAACGGGGTGAGCGAGCTGACCTGCGTCATCTTCCGCGAGGTTTATGCCTTCGCCAGGGCGAAGGGGATCCGGGAACTGGTCGCCGTGGTCAGCCTGCCGGTGGAGCGTATCTTCCGCCGTCTCGGCCTGCCCATAGAGCGACTCGGTCACCGTCAAGCCGTGGATCTGGGCGCCGTGCGCGGGGTCGGAATCCGCTTTCATCTGGATGAACGTTTCGCCCGTGCCGTCGGCCACCCCATGCAGGGCGAATATGCCGATGCCAGGGAACTGGTCACCGAGTAAACGCCACATAAAAAAATCCCGGGATAAGGCCCGGGATTAAAAGTTCTCGCTATGGCCCGTTTCCACCCCATGCAAAAACGGACGCAAAAGAGTATCTCCTGAATACCTTTTGACCACCACTGTCACATCTCGCAGTGACAAACCCGCTTTCACCCCGCACACCACGCCAGCCGTGCCTCTCGGCGATCCGGTCAGAGTTTCGTTGTCGTCCTGCCATCACTCCAGTAGCATCTCTTCTCAATACCCTCTCTGGTAAGGAATGCTGATGAAGGCGTTGGACTACAAGCTGCTGCTGGCGCTGGATGCCGTAATGCAGGAGCAGAACTTCGAGCGCGCCGCCCAGCGCCTGCACATCACCCAGTCCGCCATCTCACAGCGCATCAAGCAGCTGGAACAGCAGTTTGCCGAGCCGCTGCTCATTCGCAGCCAGCCACTACAGGCGACCCCCCTTGGCCAAAAGCTGCTGGCCCACTACCGTCAGGTGCGCCAGCTGGAACTGGAGCTGGCCGGCGAGATCGCACCCGACGAACCGCAGGCCCCGATCCGGGTCAGCATAGCGGTCAACGCCGACAGCTTGGCAACCTGGTTCCTGCCCGCCCTCGCACCTCTGCTGGAGCAGCACCCCATAGAGCTGAACCTGCTGGTGGATGACGAGTGCCGCACCCTTGATCGGGTGCGCGAGGGTCAGGCCTTCGGTGCCGTCAGCCTGCACGGCCAGCCACTGGCGGGCTGCTGCGTGGACGAGCTCGGCGAGATGCGCTACCTGCTCACCGCCAGCCCCGCCTTCGTCGCCCGTCACTTTCCCGCCGGGCTCACCCCGGCGGCGCTGGCAAAGGCACCGGCGGTGGCCTTCGATCAGCGCGACGACATGCATGTGAGCTTCATGGAGCGCCACTTCGGGCTGGAACCCGGTGGCTATCCCTGCCATACGGTGCGCTCGTCGGAAGCCTTCGTCGCCATGGCCGAGCAGGGACTCGCCTACTGTCTCATCCCGGAACTGCAGATCCGCCAGCAGCTGGCACAGGGGAGACTGCTCGATCTCAGCCCCTCACATCACCTCATTGAGCGCCTCTACTGGCACCGCTGGGTGCTGGAGCGCGGGTTGCACAAACAGATCTCCCAGCGTCTGATCAGCGAGGGGCGCCGCACACTGCAACCCGGTTGACGGGGCCATTCACCTTGGCTTTGAGGGGGTAAAATCGTATAGTGCTGGGCGTTTCTTCATCAGGTCTCCACTCAGGTTCCTCACTTATGTTCCAAGACAATCCGCTGCTGGCCCAGCTCAAGCAACAAATCCGCGAAAACATCCCCAAGAAAGAGGGTGTTATCCGCGCCTCGGACCGGGGCTTCGGCTTTCTGGAAGTCGATGAGAAGACCAGCTATTTCGTGCCGCCCCCCTACATGAAAAAGGTGATGCACGGTGACCGGGTGAGCGCCCTGATCCGTACCGAAAAAGAGAAGGAAGTGGCCGAACCGGATGCCCTGCTGGAGCAGGCAGTGACCCGTTTCGTCGGTCGCGTCAAAATGTTCCGTGACCGCCTCAACGTGGTGCCGGACCATCCGCTGATCAAGGATGCCATCAAGGCCCGCGCCAAGAAGGGTCTGGATGAGAAGTCCTTCAAGGAAGGGGACTGGGTGGTTGCGACCCTCAAGCGCCACGCCCTGAGTGATGGCAACTTCTCTGCCGAGATCATCGAAAAGATAGCCGATCAGGAAGACCACAATGTGCCCTGGTGGGTGGTGCTGGCTCGCCATAACCTGGCCCAGATAGAACCGGCTGATCTGCCGGAGTGGAAGGTGATCGAGGAAGAGGAGCTGCCACGCACCGATCTGACTGCGACCCCCTTCTTCACCATTGACGGCGCCAAGACCAAGGACATGGATGACGCCCTGGCCATCCGCAAACTGGACAACGGCTGGGAGCTGCTGGTCGCCATCGCCGACCCGACCGCCTATGTGGCCGAAGGCAGCGAGCTGGACAAGGAAGCCGCCCAGCGCGCCTTCACCGTCTACATGCCGGGTCGCAACGTGCCCATGATACCGCGCACCCTCTCGGACGAGCTCTGCTCCCTGAAAGAGGGCGAGGAGCGCAACACCCTGTGCGCCCGCCTGCTGATCGCCGAAGATGGCCTGCTGCTGGAGGAGACCGAATTCTTCGCTGCCCGCATCATCTCCCATGCCCGTCTCAACTATGACGAGGTCTCCGACTGGGCCGAACAGGGTAAACCCCTCGAGATCGACGCCGGCGTGATGGCCCAGCTGCCGCTGATGAAGGCCATGACGGAGGCGCGGATCAAGTGGCGTACCGAGCACGCCCTGGTGTTCCCGGACAGACCCGACTACGACTTCGAGCTGGGGGAGAACGGCGCCGTGCTGGCCATTCACGTGGAACCGCGCCGCATCGCCAACCGCATGATCGAAGAGTCGATGATCGCGGCCAACATCTGCGCCGGTCGCGTGCTGGGCAAGAGCGTCGGCTACGGCATCTTCAACGTCCACACAGGGTTCGATGAAGAGTCCCTCGACGGCGCCATCGACCTGCTGAAAAGCGCCGAGGCCCCGTTCGAGCGCGACGAGATCGCCAGCCTGACCGGCTTCTGCGCCCTGCGCCGCTGGATAGACAACCTGGACACCCGCTGGCTGGACGGCAAGATCCGCCGCTTCCAGAGCTATGCGCTGATGTCCTCCGAACCGGGTGCCCACTACGGCCTGGGGCTGGATGCCTACGCGACCTGGACCTCCCCGATCCGCAAATACGGCGACATGGTCAACCATCGTCTGCTGAAAGCGGTCATCGCCGGCAAGACCCCGGGCGATCGTCCGAGCCAGGAACTGACCGAGCACCTGACCGCCTGTCGTCGCCTGCACCGCATGGTGGAACGCGACATCGGCGACTGGCTCTATGTCCGTTACCTCAAGGCTGCCGCCGGCACCGATCAGGTGTTCAACGCCGAGATCATCGACGTGATGCGCGCCGGTCTCAAGCTGCGCCTGCGCGAAAACGGCGCCGTTGTCTTCATGCCCGCCCGTCACATCCTGGACAACAAGGATCGGCTGGAGTGCAACTGGGACAATGGCCGTGTCTACCTGGACAAGACCGAAGTGGTCTATGAACTGGGTCAGGTTATCGAGGTCAAGCTGAGTGAAGCGGTGGAAGAGACTCGCTCCCTCATCGCCAAACCGGCAGTGGAGCTGGTACCAGGCCCGGCACCGGAAGCCCCGGTGGCCGACAGTGCCGTAACCGAGAACACGGTAGCCGAAAGCACTGAGACACCAGCCGAGGCCGCCCCCAAGGCGGAATAAGCCAAGCCTCTACAGCTCGATGAAAAAGCCCGCAACCCTGCGGGCTTTTTTATACCCCTTGTTTATGGCCGGCAGGAAGACGATGCCCCGCCCTCAGCCCCCTTGAGCCAACAGACGAACGCTCTGAGGAGCAGGTGACCCGACGAGAAGATGGCCCCAGGAGTGCAATGACCCTCTACCTGTCATGGCGTTGACCGGCTTGGGGACCGGATTATTCGGGAACGTCACTGGCCGCTCGGCGGACGCATGGCTTGCCCCGGAGTCTTCCGACCAAGGAGATGCCTCCTCTTGGCTAACTGTGGCTTGCTTCTTTTTCACACCGGAGATAAGGTGAATATCACAAATGAACGAACGTTCGCTCAATAGATATCGACCAGCAGAGAGGAAGCCGACCATGTCCATCAATCACAACCGCCTGGAGCAGCGGCGGGAGCTGATCATCCAGGCAGCCCTCGGCTGCTTCATCGAGCGGGGCTTCCACCAGACAGGGATGCGTGACATAGCCGCCGCAGCAGGGGTGAGTCTGGGCAACCTCTATAACCACTTCGCCCGCAAAGAGGAGCTGATCGCGCTGATCGCCTCGCTGGAAGCCGCCGAGTTGCAGCCCCTGCTGGATGAGCTGGATCAGGGCTCCGCCCACGCGGCACTGGCCCGCTTCGCCGCCGGCTATCTCGCCTGGTCGCAGACGCCGGAGAACCTGCTGCTCGGCACCGAGATCCTGGCCGAGCTGACCCGCCACCCCGAGATGGCCGCCACCTTCGCCGGCAACCAGCGCCAGCTGTGCGATGCCCTTGCCAATACGGTACGGCGGGGACAGCAGGAGGGATGTCTGGAGGCAAGACTGGACCCCGATCTCACCGCCCAACTGCTGCTGGACGGGCTGGAAGGGCAGGCTCTGCGCGATGCACTTGTCCTACATCCTGATCAGCCCTCAGCGGCGCAACGACTGCCACAGCTGCTGGACCTGCTGCTGGGGCCGGCCAACTGAGACATGGATTCATCTCCTGCGAGGCAAACCGCTCATGACATCGTCATCCAATAGACTGGAAGGGCTGGATCTGGCCCGCGCCATGGCCCTGCTCGGCATGGTGCTGGTGAACTTTCGCATCGCCATGGGTGTGCTGACAGGCGGACCTGACTGGCTCAAAGCCATGCTGGATGCGCTGGAGGGTCGTTCTGCCGCCAGCTTCGTGGTGCTGGCCGGCATAGGTCTCGGTCTCTCGACCCGCAAGCTGAGCTGGCTGACAGCCATGCAGCACACCGCCAAGCGGGCCCTGTTTCTGCTGATCCTGGGGCTGCTCAACTATCTGGTGTTTCCAGCCGACATCATCCACTACTACGCCGTTTATTTCCTGCTGGGGGCTTGCTGCCTGCGGTTACCCTCCCTCTGGCTGCTCTCCCTGATCCCCCTGCTGGCAGCGGGCTTCGTCATCCTGCTGTTTCACTTCAATTACGATCGGGGCTGGCAGTGGCACAGCTTCAGCTACCCCGAGTTCTGGACCCTGAACGGCTTCGTCCGCAATCTGCTGTTCAATGGCTGGCACCCTGTGGTGCCCTGGCTGGGCTTTCTGCTCTACGGCCTCTGGTTGAGCCGCCAGGCCCTCGAGAACGCGAGCGTACAGAGATGGCTGCTGGCCGGTGGGGTGAGTGCCATGGTGTTGGCCAGGGGGTTGTCGCTCTGGTTGTCGACCCTCTTGCCGAGCCCAGAGCTGGCGCCGCTGCTGGCGACCCAACCCATACCTCCGGCACCGCTCTACCTGCTGTTTGGCATGGGGGCGGCCAGCACCCTGATCGCGCTCTGCCTCTGGCTCGGCCGCACCCTGCCCACTGCTCGCTGGTGGCGAGTCTGGCTGCCAGTTGGTCGGCAGACCCTGACACTCTATATCGCCCATATCATGCTCGGCATGGGCGTGCTGGAGGGGCTGGGCTGGCTGCAGGGGCAAGATCTGCCCGAAGTGGTACTGGCCACCACCCTCTTCGCCCTGGCGGCCCTGTTGTTCGCCAATCTGTGGAACCTGCGCTTCGCCAGAGGACCACTGGAGGGAGTAATGCGCCGCTTGTGCGGTTGAATGCCAATCATGAAAAACTGAAAGTGGGTTACAAACCTACTGACTCATTGGTGATTAATGAGAAAATACTACCTATCCATCGTTATCCCTCTCGGATTTTGCATCTCACACACTGACCCGTTTGAATACAAATCAAGTATTCGTGACAGCCATCACATTGACAACGGGTTTGCGCAAACCACAAAAGGTGACTCAAATCACATTAAATAGGTGGTGGTGGCAAAAAAGATCGAAATGTAGCCAAACTACAGAGCTTGAATGTGATCAAGGTCACTACTGAGGGAGGGGGTATGGCTGGGTATTTGAGAGGTACGTCACAAGACACCCCGTTTTCAGCCTAATTTGATCACAAGCTGGTAGATTGAAGTTGCTTAGACGACTGGGATGGGGGTTCGGCAAAACCCGTCATCCCGACTACCACTTTTAATCAAACAGGCTTAAAACGGGGTCCCGACATGTTATCACCGGATACCAAAGTCAAGATACAGAATTTTGGACGCTTCCTGTCCAATATGGTCATGCCCAACATAGGCGCTTTCATCGCCTGGGGCTTTATTACCGCGCTCTTCATTCCCACCGGCTGGCTGCCAAGCGAAACCTTGGCCAAGCTGGTCGGCCCCATGATCACCTATCTGCTGCCGCTGCTGATTGGCTATACAGGCGGCAAGCTGATGGGCGGTGAACGGGGCGGCGTGGTCGGTGCCATCACCACCATGGGCGTGATCGTCGGTACCGACATCCCCATGTTCATGGGTGCCATGATGGTCGGTCCGCTGGGTGGCTGGGCCATCAAGCGCTTCGACAAAGTGATGGAAGGGCGCGTCAAGAGCGGCTTCGAGATGCTGGTCAACAACTTCTCCGCCGGTCTCATCGGCATGTTGCTGGCTATCCTCGCCTTCTTAGTGATCGGTCCCTTCGTCAAGGTGCTCTCCGGCGTACTGGCGGGTGGCGTCGGCTTCTTGGTGGAAAACCACATGTTGCCGCTCACCTCCATCTTCGTTGAACCGGCCAAGATCCTGTTCCTCAACAACGCCATCAACCACGGCATCTTCTCGCCGCTGGGGATCCAGCAGGCGACCGAACAGGGCCGCTCCATCTTCTTCCTGATCGAAGCGAACCCGGGCCCGGGCATGGGCGTGCTGCTGGCCTACATGGTATTCGGCCGTGGCGCCGCCAAGCAGTCCGCGGCTGGCGCCTCCATCATTCACTTCTTCGGTGGCATCCACGAGATCTACTTCCCGTATGTGCTGATGAACCCGCGCCTCATTCTGGCGGTCATAGCCGGTGGCATGACAGGGGTCTTCACCCTGACTCTGTTCAACGCCGGCCTGGTCTCCCCTGCCTCACCGGGTTCCATCTTCGCCGTGCTCTTGATGACGCCGAAAGCCTCCCTGATCGGGGTTGCCCTCTCCATCATCAGCTCGACCCTGGTCTCCTTCCTGGTCGCCGCCGTGTTCGTTCGCGCCCAGCAGCCGGAAGCCGACGAGGCCGATGCACTGGGTGAAGCCACTCGCAAGATGAAGGCCATGAAGGGCGGCAAGCCCGAAACCGCGGCGGCCAAGAAGCCAGGCGGCGAGCTGATGGCGGTGCGCAATATCGTGGTCGCCTGCGATGCGGGCATGGGATCCAGCGCCATGGGTGCCGGCATGCTGCGCAAACGTGTGCAGGCCGCCGGGCTCGACATCAGCGTCACCAACCGCGCCATCGATCAGCTCGACGATCAGGTGGATTGGGTCATCACCCACAAGGATCTGACCGAACGGGCACGTCGTCATGCGCCGAACGCTCACCATATCTCGCTCACCAACTTCCTCGACAACGGCCTCTATCAGGAGCTGGTGCAGAACCTGACACTGGCGGCCAACGATGACGTGGCCAACCCGCAACTGCTGGTCGCGGCCAACGACGACAACTACGAACTTCAAGCGGCTGAAGTGTTCACCCTGAGCCGTCACGACGTGCATCTGGGGCTCAAGGCCGACAACAAGGAGGCCGCCATCCTGACCGCTGGCAGACTGCTGGCGGAACGGGGCTATGTGGCACCGGATTACGTCAACGCCATGCTGGAGCGCGAGCAGCTGGTCTCCACCTACCTCGGCGAGTCCATCGCCGTGCCCCACGGCACCATAGCCGCCAAGGAGTTTGTGAAGCGTACCGGCATCGTCATCTGCCAGTATCCGGCCGGTGTCGCCTTTGGCGAGGCGGCTGACGAGGTGGCACGACTGGTGATCGGCATCGCCGCCCGCAACGACGAACACATGCAGGTAATAACCCGCCTGACCAATGCACTGGATGAACCCGGTCTCATCGACCGGCTGGCCAGCACCACGGATCCCCAGGAATTTCTGGATCTGCTGGGTGCCGAACAGGCTGCGTAATCATCCTTCATCGTCTTTGGTTGTAGAGGTTAATATCATGAAAACATTGCATTTTGGTGCCGGCAATATCGGTCGTGGCTTCATCGGGAAATTGCTGGCCGACGCCAGCCATCAGGTCACCTTCGCCGACGTCAACGAGACCCTGATCGATCAGCTCAACCACCGTCAGGAGTACAAGGTGCACGTGGTGGGGGCGGATCAGAAGCTGGACGTGGTACGCAACGTGGCGGCGGTCAGCTCCGCCGGACACGAGGTGATAGCCCGTATCATCACCGCCGATCTGGTCACCACGGCGGTCGGCCCCAACATTCTGGACAAGATTGCCAGCACCCTGGCCAAGGGGCTTCAGGCCCGCTTCGATGCCGGCAACCTGAGCCCGCTCAACGTCATCGCCTGCGAGAACATGGTGCGCGGCACCAGCCACCTCAAGCAGGAGGTACTCAAGTACCTGCCGGTCGCGTATCATGCCACGCTCGAATCCTGCGTCGGCTTCGTCGACTCGGCGGTGGATCGCATAGTGCCGCCTGCCGCGGCCAACGACGATCCGCTGGAAGTGACGGTGGAGAGCTTCAGCGAGTGGATCGTCGACCAGACCCAGTTCAAGGGCGAACTACCCCAGGTGGCGGGCATGGAGCCCACCGACAACCTGATGGCCTTCGTCGAGCGCAAGCTGTTCACCCTCAACACGGGCCATATCGTCACCGCTTACCTCGGCAAGTTGCGGGGCTACCGCACCATTCGTGAGGCGATCGAGGATCCGGTGATCCGCAGCAAGGTGCGCCGCGCCATGGAGGAGAGCGGAGCCGTGCTGGTGAAACGCTACGGCTTCGATCCGCGTCTGCACGCCGCCTACATAGAGAAGATCCTGGCCCGCTTCGCCAACCCCTATCTGGTGGACGAAATTGACCGGGTCGGCCGTCAGCCGCTGCGCAAACTGGCGGCAGGGGATCGGCTGGTGAAGCCGCTGCTCGGCACCCTGGAGTACGGCCTGCCCAGCGACCATCTGCAAGAGGGAATCGCAGCTGCGCTGCACTATCACAACGCCGATGATCCCCAGGCGATGGAGCTGCAGGCCCTGCTGGCGGAACTTGGGCCGGCCCAGGCCCTGGCCCGGGTGACCGGCCTTGCCGCCGACAGCGACATAGTCAGAGCCATCGTTGCCCGTTACGACAGCTTGAAGTGACCCTGATGGGGTGCACTCACCGCCAGACAGCCACCTCAACCGGTTGAATGGCATGGGAATTCACCTCATATGATAAAAACCGGGAGAGAGGCACTCTCTCTCCCAGTCAGCTGGACCCAATGCACCTATGACCACACACCAGGAAGATGAAGTACTGGAGCGACTGAACGAGCAGGATGGCCCCCGCGGCTTCTTTCTCGAAGTCGTGACCATCCTGGAAGAGGCGGTCGACTCCCTGATGCGGCGAGCCTTTCGCCAGGAGGAGTATGCCGTCAAATACGCCATCGAACCCCTGCTCAACCAGAGCGGCCCCCTCGGCCAGCTGGAGGTGCGCCTCAAACTTATCTTTGCCCTCGGCCTCATCTCTCTGGAGCGCTATCAGGATCTCGAAGCCTACCTGAAGATCCGCGATTTTCTGGTGCGCGATCCCAAGGATTACCGCTTCAGCGACAAGCCCATTCGCGATCTGCTGGACAGGCTGCATTGCCTGAACCAGGGCAGCATGATGCCGCAGGATCCCCCTGCCAACGAGGAGGACTGGCCCTTCTACCAGATGCAGCTCAACCGGCTCGATCAGGTGGTGCGCTCGGCCCTGGTGCTGGCGGTGGCCGACTGTGTCACCGACCTTCACAAAGAGAGCCCCATCTAATTCGACGGATAATGGCGGCGTAGCGCCCCCCCACACCTCTGCGGCCACGCCCTGTCCGGCCCACCATGACGCCGACTGTCGCGCAGCTCCCTGCGGCACTTGCTCCCGACCTCTGCGGGTGTCAATCTAGCCATCTTCCCCGCTACACTTCCTCCAAGCTCATTACCTGAATCGAGGTCTGCATGACTGCTCTTTCCCTGGCTGGGATCGCCCTGGTCTCAGTGCTGGCCCAGTGGCTCGCCTGGTCACTGCGAGTGCCCGCCATTTTGTTTCTGCTGCTCACCGGCCTGACCCTGGGGCCGGTCAGCGGCCTGCTCGACCCCGATGCCCTGCTCGGGGACCTGCTGTTCCCGCTGGTTTCCCTGTCGGTGGCCATCATCTTGTTCGAGGGTGCCCTGACCCTGCATCTGACGGAACTCAAGGGGATCGGCAAGGTGGTGCGCAACCTCTGCTCCACCGGCATGCTGGTCAGCTTCGCCGTCATCGGCAGTGCCAGTTACTTCCTGCTGGGACTGGACTGGCGGGTCGCCATGCTGCTCGGCGCCGTGCTGGTGGTGACCGGCCCCACTGTGGTTGCCCCCATGCTCAACGTGATCCGCCCCACCCGGGAGGTGGACCGCATACTGCGCTGGGAGGGGATAGTCATAGATCCCATCGGTGCCCTGTTTGCGGTACTGGTGTTCGAGGCGGTACGCCTCGGCAGTCAGGGCGATCTGCTCAGTCACACCCTGCTGGCACTGGCAAAAACGGTGGGGGTCGGCTCCTTCATCGGGGTGGCCGCCGGCTGGCTTACCACACTGCTGATCCGCAAGGACTGGCTGCCGGTCAGCCTGCACAAGTTCGGGGTATTGGCGCTGGTGCTGGTCACCTTCAGCCTCTCCAACTGGCTCAGTCACGAATCCGGCCTGCTGGCGGTGACCGTATTCGGCATCTGGCTTGCCAATCAGGATGGGCTGGATCTGGAAGAGGTGCTGGCCTTCAAGGAAGATCTCGCCGTCATCCTCATTTCCTCCCTGTTTATCCTGCTGGCGGCCCGCCTCGATCTGGCCCAGCTCTGGCAGCTCGGCCCCATGGTGCTGGCACTGCTGTGCGTGGTGCAGTTCGTGGCACGCCCACTCTGCATCCTGGTCTCGACCTGGGGCTCGGATCTCTCCTGGCAGGCCCGCGCCCTGCTGAGCTGGATAGCGCCGCGGGGCATAGTGGCGGCGGCGGTCAGTGCCTCCTTCGCCATCAGCCTGCATCAGGCCGATATTCCCGATGCGGACAAGCTGGTACCCCTGGTGTTTGCGGTGATCATCTCCACTGTGGTGTTGCAGAGCCTCACCTCGGCGCCACTGGCGGGCCTGCTAGGTATGCGTCAGAGCGCCCCCAACACCTGGCTCATCATAGGTGCCAACTCTGTGGCCAGGGCCATAGGCAAGGCGCTGGCGGATCAGGGAGTCCCTGTCTATCTTTCTGATCCTGCTTGGGAATTTTACAAGCAGGCACGCATGAGCAACCTGCCCTGCTATTTCGGCAACCCCCAGTCGGAACATGCCGAGCTGCATCTGCCGCTCACCAGCATCAGTACAGTGCTGGCGCTCTCCCCCAACCGTCACAACAACGCCCTCGGCGTGCTGCACTTCGCCCACCTCTACGGTGAAGAGAAGGTCTACTCCCTGCGCTCCAGCGAACAGCACGGCAAGGCGAACCGGGAGAGTGCCACCTTCCGCGCCCGCCAAAACCTGTTCGGGCCCGATATCAACTACGCCCGCTTGAGCGGCCTGCTGAGCCGGGGCGGCCAGATCAAAGCGACTCGCCTGAGCGACACCTTCGACTGGGCGCAATATCAGGAAGCCAACCCCGGTGCCATACCGCTGTTCGTACTGGATGCCAGGGCGCAGCCCCGCATCGTCACAGGTCTGGTCACGCCTCTGTCAGGAGAGTTGCTGATAGCCCTGCAACCGCCGAAGGAGACGGCCAGCTCATGAGTGAGACACAGCACTGTCACAACCCGCTGCTCGCCCCCCTGCTGACACTGCTACAAGAGGCGGCGGCCAGCTACAAGGTGCACGAACTGCTGGCCGCCCTGCGCCAGCAAGGAGCCATTCCCACCCTGGCCGGAGATGAACAGCTGCAGCTGTTTCGGGTCAACTTTCTGATCATGAATGCCCTCTACCAGTTGCAGGCTGAGCTCTATGACGCTGGGTGGTGGCTGGTGATCAGCTCCCTGGATATCCGGCTAGAGCCCCTTGCCGGGGCAACAGATACTCGCCAGAGGTTGGCCCTCGGCCAGTCTCTGCGCAACTACTACCTCGACTGGCAGGTGTTCTGGCAGACCGACCGGGAAGAGGTGGAGGCTCTGCTCAACCGCTTCTGGCGCGCTTATGACGGAGCGGGACACAGGGCGGAGGCGCTGGCCCTGTTCGAACTGACCGCCGATGCCAGCCAGGAGACAGTTCGCCGACGCTGGCGGGAGCTTGCCCTGCAACATCATCCGGATCGGGGTGGCGATGCAGAGACCTTCATCCGCATGCGCTGGGCCTGGGAGTGTCTGAACACGGCCAGATGAATCAGGCAGATTCAGCAACTAGACTTGAAGAGGCGCTATGAGTCACAGGAGGACGTCATGACAGTCAATGAACTTCGCCAGCTCTATCAGCAGCAAGCCTTCAAGGAAGCCGAGATACTGCAAGATGCCATACTGCCGGGCTGGATCGTGGAGTTCAGAGGGCAAGATGGCCGCTTGTACGAGATGACTGACACCCTGGGTTGCCCCCTCTCGTTCGGATCGGTCGAAGAGGCCCGCCAGCACATTCATCTGGTGGCAGACTGCCCCATCCAGGTCGAGCATCTCTATCGCTTCTTCGAACGCTGATAGAGACACATGATCAAAAAAAGGCTCCGTAAGGAGCCTTTTTTTCATTCTGGCTGCAGAGGGTCTGCCACCTTGCCCTCCAGTCGCCTGACCGGCTTTTGCAGGATCAGGTTGGCGGGATAGGTGACCAGATCGCCGTTGTCATCCCGCACCCGCACATAGAAGAGACCGATCTCGGTGATGACGCCGGTGACGGAATCATCCTTGTCGAGGATGCGGATCCGGTCGCCAATCTTGTAGGGAAAGGCGAAGAAAATGGTGATGCTGGCGGTGATGTTGGAGAGGATCGACCACTGGGCCACCATGGCCACCCCGAGCACGGCGAAGAAGGATGAGGCGAGCACCACCAGCCGTGAAAAATCGAGCCCCCATACCCCGGCCAGGATCAGCAGGGTAGTGCAGCCGAGCAGAAAGTGGAACACGTGCTCCACATAGAGCACCCGGTTCTCGCTCACTTGTCGGGTATGGGCCAGCGCCAGCAGACTCTTGTGAATGAGGCTGCGGATCAGGGTGTGGCCCAGCAACAGCAGCAGGGTCACGCCAAAAGATTGCCAAGTTGTCATGATTGCTCCTTACCACCAGCGTCTGTGTTTGAGCCAGACCGCCAGCCCGGTGGCCAGCGCCACCAAGGATCCGCAGAAGACCCAGAATGCGGTCGGGCTCTCGGCCCCCGGAATGCCGCCCAGGTTGATGCCAAACAGACCGGTCAGGAAACTGGCGGGCAAGAACAGCAGCGCCATCACCGACATCTGGTAGGCGCGGCGGTTGGTCGCCTCCGCCATGAGGTTGTTGATCTCGTCCGCCAGCACACCGGTGCGGGCCACGCCGGCATCGAGATCATCGAGCCAGCGGCGCAGCCGGTCAGCGATGTCGAGCAGGCGGCGGCGGTCATCTTCGTCCAGCCAGCTGATCTTCTCGTTGGCCAGACGCGCCACCAGATCCCGCTGGGGGGAGAGGTAGCGGCGGATCATGATGAGTTGCTTGCGGATCCGCGCCAGTCGGCCGTTGGCAGGCAGGTCGCGGGCCAGCACATGCTCCTCCAGCTCCAGGATCTGATCATGCAGCTCTTCCACAAACTCCCCCGCCCTGTCGGTCAGGGCATCACACACCTCCACCAGCCAGTCGGCCGGGGTATCGGCACCACCGCCCTGCGTCAGCTGGTTGAACACGTCCTGCTCGGAGAGCAGCGGACGACGACGGCTGCTGATGATGAGATCCGGTGTGATGAAGATACGCAGCGCCACCATCTCTTCCGGCCTGTGATCCTTGTTGTGATTGATGCCGCGCAGGATCAGCAGCACAGTCTCTCCCATCCGCACCAGCTTGGGCCTGTTGCTCTGGCCGAGCAGGGACTCCTTGGCCGCATCATTGAGCAAGGGGGTTTGCAGCAACCAGCGGGCCGCCTCCGGATTACCGTAATCCAGATGCAGCCAGCCAGGGCTCTTCCCCGGGATCTCGCTCCCCGCCGCCAGTGGCTGCATGCCACCCTTGCCATCCAGGGTCAGGGCATAAATCACATCACTGGGTACCCGATCCATCTGCTCGTCCTTTTCATTCAGTCTCATCGGGCCAGCTTACACTAAAGCCCGGCCTGACTCAGCCCCGGGGCAGCCGCTCCTCACCAGCCGTGCTAAGATGCGACCCTCGTTTCAGACACAGGAAACCATGCCATGCCCATCTGGGTTGATGCCGATGCCTGCCCCCTCCCAGTCAAGGAGATCCTTTACCGCGCCGCCCACCGCGCCCAGGTCGTCACCACCCTGGTGGCCAATCAGGGACTGCGGGTTCCGCCCTCCCCCTACATCAAAACCCAGCAGGTAGAGAAGGGATTCGATGTGGCAGATCATGTCATTGCCCAGCAAGTCATACCGGGGGATCTGGTGATCACCGGCGACATTCCCCTCGCTTCCTGGGTCATAGATGCCGGTGGCGAGGCGCTCAATCCCCGTGGCGAGATCTACACCCGCGAGACCATACAGGCCCGTCTCGGCATGCGTAATTTCATGGAAGAGCTGCGCTCGGCTGGGGTGCAGACAGGCGGCCCGGCCCCCTTCAACGCCGCCGACAAGCAGCGCTTCGCCAACGTCCTCGACAAGTGGCTGCTCAAGGGCAAGCTGAGCTGATCCCGCCTCCCCGGCTTGCGGCCGGGGATATTCATTCCTATCCCCTTTTGCTTAATTTTTCCTTAAGTCTGACGCCCTAACCTTGCGGCTGTTCATCCCCCACCCGCAAGGAACCCGCAATGAAACTGACACAACTGTTGTTACTGCTCCCCCTGTTTAGCGCCACTGTACTGGCCGGCCCCCAGTGTACCCAGACCGACAAGACGCAATGGCTGAGCGAAGCCGAGGCCCAGCAGCAGATCAAGGCCATGGGCTACGACATCAAGAAGTTCAAGGTGACCAAGACCAACTGCTACGAGATCTACGGTTGGGACAAGGACAAGCGCAAGGTCGAGATCTACTTCGACCCGACCGACCTGAAGAAAGTGAAAGAAGAGATCGACCAGTAGCGCAACCATGGGCCGGTCCGTCGCCGGCCTCTTTGACGGAGTCTTGCCATGACAACCTCGTCTGAAGTGAAGGTCTGGGATCCCCTCATCAGAGGGTTTCACTGGGCGACCGTGATCCTCTGCCTGCTCAACTTCTTCGTACTGGAAGAGGGCAGCAGGAACCACAGGTATGTCGGCTATGGGTTGGCTGCCCTGCTGCTGATCCGGCTGCTGTGGGGTCTGGTGGGTTCTTACTACGCCCGTTTCGGCCAATGGTGGCCGACCCCTACCCGCGTCCGTGACTACCTGCGCCAGCTGGCCCGGGGTCGTCACCCCTACTATCTGGGTCACAACCCGCTCGGGGCCCTGATGATCTGGGTGCTGTTGCTGTCACTGGTCGGCACCATAGCCACCGGCTGGCTCACCAGCTGGGATGCATTCTGGGGGGAAGAGTGGATGGAAGAGGCCCATGAGGTCGTCGCCAATACCCTGCTGGCCATCATAGCCGTGCACGCCGCCGTGGTGATCCTGACCGACCGCCTCACCCGCAGCGATCTGCTGCGTGCCATGGTGGTAGGGAAAAAACGGGTGCCCGCCGATGCCAGAGTGGAAGATCCGCGCAGTTAATGACCGGGCCGGCCCACCGGCCCCGGTTTTTTGCTGCAATGGCCCGCGACACTGGTAAGATGCGCCGCCATTTCTCCACGCCGTAACCACCATGACCGCCCAAGGGCATCTGCTGTTTTCCGTTACCTGCACCCTGCTCGCCCACAAACTCCAGCTCACGCCAGCCCTGTCGGATGCCAGCCTGTGGCAGACCATACCGGCGGCGCTGGCCAGCGCCCTGCTGCCGGATCTCGACCACCCCAAGTCCGTGCTGGGGCAGCGGCTGCCCTGGATCTCGAAACCACTCTCTCGACTGTTTGGTCATCGCGGCTTCACTCACAGCCTGCTGGCGGTCGCCGCAGCCGTGTGGGGACTGGATCAAAGCCTGGCGCCCGACCTGCTGCCCGCCGGGATCAAGGATGCGCTCATTATCGGCTACCTCAGCCACCTGCTGGGGGACTGGCTCACGCCGGCGGGTATTCCGCTGTTCTGGCCCATCAAGCGCCGCTACCGGCTGCCAGGCTGGCCCCTCAAGAGTGGTGGCGCCATCGAAACCGGCTTTTGCACTCTCACCCTGCTGGCGGCCGGCTGGTGGTCAGGCTGGCAACCGATGGGATGAACAGCGTCAAACCAGCGTTCAAAAATCCGCCACATCCGGTGCCGCATTCTGGTACAATGCGCGCCCTTAGCGCTGTGCGCACCCCGTATTCTCCGAAATAGAGTCCTTTTGTGAACAACACCGAATTTAGCAGCCTCAATCTCTCCCCCGCCCTGCAAGAGAACCTCACCAGCCTGGGTTATCTGCAGATGACCCCGATCCAGGCCCAGAGCCTGCCCCTGGTGCTCGACGGCAAAGACCTGATCGCCAAGGCAAAAACCGGCAGCGGCAAGACAGCGGCCTTCGCCCTCGGCCTGCTCGCCAAGCTCAACGTCAACCGCCTCGAAGTGCAGGCGCTGGTACTCTGTCCGACCCGCGAGCTGGCGGATCAGGTAGCCCAGGAGATACGTCGTCTGGCCCGCGCCCTGCCCAACGTCAAGCTGGTCACCCTGTGCGGCGGTACCCAGACAGCCCCCCAGTCTGCCACCCTGAGCTTTGGTGCCCACATCGCCGTCGGCACCCCGGGTCGCATTCTCAAACACCTGGAGCAGGGCACTCTCGAACTCTCCGGCCTCAAAACGCTGGTGCTGGATGAAGCGGATCGCATGCTGGACATGGGTTTTGGCGAAGAGATCAACCGGGTCATCAGCTATGCACCCGAGCAGCGCCAGACCCTGCTCTTCTCCGCCACCTATCCGGAGGGGATCGCCCAGATGAGCCGCGGTGTGCAGCGCAATCCGGTCGAGGTCAGCGTGGAGTCCCTGCACGAGGGGAGCGCCATCGAACAGAAGCTGTATGAAGTCCCGGCCGGTCAGCGCCTCGACGCTCTCACCTGGCTGCTGAGCCACTATCAACCGGCCTCCTGCGTGGTGTTCTGCAACACCAAGCGGGCCTGCAACGACGTGGCCGATCATCTGGCCGCCAAGGGCTTCTCGGCGCTGGCACTGAACGGCGATCTGGAACAGCGGGAGCGGGATCAGGTGCTGGTGCGCTTTGCCAACGGCAGCGCCACCATTCTGGTGGCCACCGACGTGGCCGCCCGTGGGCTCGACATCAAGGAGCTGGGCGCCGTCATCAACTACGAACTGACCTATGATCCGGAAGTGCACGTGCACCGCATCGGTCGTACCGGTCGTGCCGGCCAGCAGGGTCTGGCTCTGAGCCTCTACCAGCCGAACGAGGCCCAGCGCGTCAACCTCATCGAAGAGTACCAGCAGGCCCCCATGCCGCAGGGCGATCTGGCCGAGATTGGTCGCGAGATCAAGCCGATTGCGCCGCAGATGGTGACCCTTTCCATCGATGCAGGCCGCAAGACCAAGGTGCGCGCCGGTGACATTCTGGGCGCCCTGACCGGTGAAGGCGGCATTGCCGGTGCCGATGTAGGCAAGATCCAGATCTCCGAACAGTACTCCTACGTGGCGGTAAAGCGCAGCGTAGGGAGCGCCGCCCTCAAGCGGTTGCAGGAAGGCAAGATCAAGGGCCGTACCTACCGCGCCCGCAAACTGGGTTAACGACGCAGCCTGGCAGCTCATCTGCCGGGCTCAATCTTGACCACGACTCGGGCGCCTTTGCAGGCGCCTGTTTTTTATCGCACATGTGCCATTCCCATGGCATGGACAACACAGATGAACAGAGAACCCCAAGCCGAAGTCAGCTGCCAGAACTGCGAAGCCTGCTGCTGCCGCCTCGAAGTCATGCTGTTTACCGATACCGGCGTACCGGATCGCTACGTGGACGAGATAGAAGGACAGGTGCCCGTGATGCACCGGCTGGAAGATGGTTGGTGTGCGGCGCTCGATCGCAATACCATGATGTGCCGTATCTACGAAGTTCGCCCGCTTATCTGCCGCGAATTCGAGATGGGCGAGCCCGACTGCGTCGACGAACGGGATAAATGGTTTATCAATCTGAGTTGACCAAGGGATAGCAAGCGGCGCTGGACCGCACTCTCAACGATGTGCCGCTTCTACGAAGTTCGCCCGCTTATCTGCCGCGAATTCGAGATGGGCGAGCCCGACTGCGTCGACGAGCGGGATAAATGGTTTATCAACCTGAGCTAGTCACGATACGAAGGTACTGACCTAGGCCTGTTTCGCGGCCAGCTGCTGCTTAAGCCACTGAAGCGCCTCCTCGGTCTGCCCGAAGTAGCGAACCTCCTGAAATGGCAGGTCGTGGAATATCTGATCCGCCAGGTATTGCTTGAAGCTCCCCGCCAGTACCACAGCCAGAAAGGCGCAGCCGTTGGCGGCGCACCAGCCGAACTGGCGACGAAAACGGACCAGTACCTCTGGCCCTGCTGCCTCAAATTCGGTTGCTACCTCGACAATTCCCCAGGGCGCATCACGCAACTGGGCGAACTGCTGGCTGAAGGCTGACTCATAGGCCATGGCCCCCATCAGATTGAAGGGACCACTCGGCTGACAGATCAGCACCTGTCCCTGCCGCTGCATCTTGAAATGACCGTGTGCTTGTAACGTCACGTCCGCCTCCTTCCATGGATTTTCACTGTGCCAGCACAGCCGGATGTTGCAACAAGGTAAGGATTTATCTACAAAAAGTCCATGCTACATCCAGCACCCTGACGCCGACAGCGCCACCTTTTGACTCCCCGATCCTCACGCTGACGCTCTGTATCACTCCCAGAGCAAGCCCATCATGTTCTGTTGCAGTTAACAAAACGTTGCTGTTATCATCCGCGCCGCCACAAACATTCCACCAGCAGAAACGTTGGTCATTAGCGCAAGGATCAGAGATGAAAAACAGGGACTCGAGCCATTACCAGCGGATCTGGCGCTGGCACTTCTACGCCGGCCTCTTCGTCGCCCCCTTCCTGATCCTGCTCTCACTGACAGGGATCGTTTATCTGTTCAAACCCCAGCTCGACAATTTGCTCTATCCCGAGCTGATGAAGGTGCCCCCCGCCGCCCACATCCTGAGCACCGCTCAACTGCCGGGCAAGCCCCTTGGCGCCGATGCCCTGTGGGCCAAGGCACGGGCCACCATGCCGGACGCCAACCTGAGCAAATACCTGCCACCGGCCGCACCGGACCTGAGCGCCCAGTTTATCGTCACGCAACAAGGCAATGAGCTCACCCTGTTTATGGATCCTGTCAGCGGTACCCTGCTCGGCACCATGGACAACAAGTGGAACTTGCAGGCGGTGGCCCGCGCCCTGCATGCCGACCTGCTGCTCGGCACCACAGGGGATCGGCTGATCGAGCTGGCCGCCGGCTGGGGCATAGTGCTGCTTGTCAGCGGCCTCTATCTCTGGTGGCCGCGCAAGGGCCCGGGTGTCGGCGGTATCCTGTGGCCACGACTGAATCAGCGAGGGCGCCTCTGGTGGCGAGATCTGCACGCCGTGGTCGGCTTCTGGGGCGCGGGCTTCCTGCTGTTGCTGCTGCTGAGCGGCATGACCTGGACCGGATTCTGGGGAGCTCAATTCGCCGACCTCTGGAATCGCTTCCCCGCCGCCATGTGGAATGAGGTTCCCAAATCCGCCCCTCTCGTTCGCAACCTCAACCACTCCCATGAACAGACAGTGCCCTGGGCGGTGGAGACGATGCCGATGCCGAGTTCACAGCCAGCGGCCAAGCGTCATGATCACAGCGCCATGCACCAGGGCGGCGAGCAGGATGACATTGTCATGGCCAGCCACCGCATCCCGCTGCAACAGGTGGTGGAGATCGCACAGGCACGCCAGGTCAGCCCGGGTTACAGCATCACACCACCGGTCGGTGAGAGCGGCGTCTACACCATAGCCCTGTTCGCCGACGATCCGCGCAACGATGCCACCTTGCATATCGATCAGTACAGCGGCAAGGTACTGGCCGACGTGCGCTGGCAGGATTACAGCCCAGTCGCCAAGACGGTGGAAACTGGCGTCATGTTGCACATGGGCAAACTCTACGGCTGGCCCCATCAGCTCGCCATGCTGGTCATCTGTCTGATGGTGCTGCTGAGCTCGGTGAGCGGCCTCTGGATCTGGTGGAGCCGCCGCCCGCAGGGGCGTCTCGCCGCGCCGCCGCTGCCTGCCAAATTGCCCCCCATGCGCGGTGCCATCGCGCTGCTGATCCTGCTCGGTATCGCCTTCCCGCTGGTGGGCGCCTCCATGCTGGTCATCTGGCTGCTGGACAGCCTCTTCTTCTCCCGCCGGGCCCCCAGATTGGCCCAAGCCAGCTGAGTGTCACTCACCCGAACGACGGGGTGACAAAGCCATATGCAAGCAGGGCTCCTTCTTGGAGCCCTGCTTGTTTCATCCCTGTCCTACTTGCTCCCCTCGACCAGCTGGAGGATCTTTCTGGCCTTCTCGAAATGGTCGAGTCTGTGAGTCTGGATCCACCAGGTCGCCGCCTCCATCAGCAAGTCGGGGTCGTCATTTCTGTTGGCGAAAAACGCATAAAAAGAGAGCCCGACCGTCTCCCCCTTCTGCGCTATTTTCTGGCGGCAAACCTGGATGATTTTCTGTTTGAGTGACTCGCGCATAAGCCGTTCTCCTGTCTGACTGGTGACGTGCCAACGAGTCGCGTCAGTGTCTAGTCCTGAAATAGGTTTACACATTTTCGGCTAGCATTTCTCCACTCAGAACCCCCGATGCACTGCATCGGGGGTTCTGTATTTCAACGCATGATGCGGCCGCTCCACGTTGTAGATATCCAC
>NZ_JAACFW010000037.1:0-25889 GCF_029237245.1 Aeromonas sp. 5HA1 | reverse complement strand
AACTCAGAAGTGAAACGCGGTAGCGCCGATGGTAGTGTGGCATTCGCCATGCGAGAGTAGGACACTGCCAGGCACCCAACACGAAGAACCCCGCTCATCGAGCGGGGTTTTTTATTATTTGAAATTTCCTGCCCGCCGGTTTTTGCATTTCTGTACAAGGCATTGTCCAAATAATTCGCCTTCCCTTCGCGTTCAGTTTGATGATTTCCTCTTTTTATCCTCGGATCCCTATTTGGCCAAAGCCGTGATGCCTTGGCTATTCCCTCCGTTGATAATCACTATTGCTGCTACGGGGGATGACAAGAGGCATGGGATCCATAGACTGTCTCTTTCACGAGCAAGGAGCTGTGTATGTTGGGGATCCACGATCTGGCGTTGTTTATCGTATCTGGTTTGTTGTTGAACATGATGCCTGGGCCTGATTCTCTGCTCATCATGCTGCACAGCGGCTCTCAGGGCTGGCGGGCGGGTTCCGTGGCTGCGCTGGGGATTGGGACGGGCACCATGGTGCATGTGCTGGCGGCTGCACTGGGGTTGTCGGCTTTGCTGAGCACCTCGGCTGAGCTGTTCACCGTCATCAAGTTGATGGGGGCGCTCTATCTGGTCTACCTGGGGCTTTCCATGTTCTGGCAAGGGGCCAAGACGCCTCCTGCTACCAACGCGGCTGTGGCCTTGCCTGTACTCTCCTATGGCCGTATATTTCGGCAGGGGTTGCTGACCAATGTGCTCAATCCCAAGGTCGCGCTCTTCTTCCTCGCCTTTGTGCCCCAGTTTATTGCCCCGGATGCGCCACAGAAGGCGCTGGCCTTCATTCTGCTTGGCTGCATCTTCAACCTCAACGGCATGATCTGGTGCCACCTGCTGGCCTTCTCGACTGCCTATGCGAGCCGCAGGGTGAGCTTGCCTGCCCGGTTGGGGCGCTGGCTCAACCGCCTGATGGGGGGCTTGTTCGTGGGGCTGGGCATCAAGCTTGCCAGCGAGTAAATGGCAGCCATAGAAAAAGGCGTATCCCATTGCTGGAATACGCCTTCGTCTGCACTGCAGCAGATCTGACCGAGATCAGTTCATGCCGTAGCGCTTGAGTTTCTTGCGCAGGGTGCCACGGTTGATGCCCATCATCACAGCGGCGCGGGTTTGGTTACCGCGGGTATATTGCATGATCACGTCCAGCATGGGAGCTTCGACTTCGGAGAGGACCATATCGTACAGATCAATCACTTCCTGACCGTTCAACTGGGCCAGGTAGTTACGCAGGGCCTGTTGCACAGAGTCACGCAGGGGGCGCTGGGTCGGCTCGGCAGCGTGATTATGAGTAGTTGTTACCAATGCATCAGAAGTCAGGGTTTGTTCGAACATATTCGGTCGGCTCTTTAGTTATGCGTTAACCTAATCCATCGAAATACGCTTCGAGTGCCTCTAGTTGTGCGTCTGCACAATCCAGGGCATTGAAGTGCTTACGGAATTCTCGGCCCGTCTCTTCTTCATCCAGATACCAGCCCACGTGTTTACGAGCAATGCGCGCTCCCAGATATGCACCATAAAACTGATGCAGGTTGGTTACATGCTCGTTCATCAGGGTGCGAACCTCTTCCCTTTCGGGAGGCGGCAGCTTGGTGCCCGTCTCAAGAAAATGACGGATTTCCCGGAAAATCCAGGGTCGTCCTTGCGCTGCACGGCCGATCATCACGGCATCAACGCCGGTATAGTCGAGGACATACCGGGCCTTCTCCGGGCTGTCTATGTCGCCATTGGCGACAACAGGAATCGATACGGCCTGCTTAATCGCCTTAATCGTGTCGTACTCAGCGTGACCCCGGTAGAGGCAGGCACGGGTACGACCATGCACGGCGAGGGCCGCGATACCGCAATCTTCGGCGATTCGGGCGATCTCCTCGCCATTGCGGTTATCCGGATCCCATCCTGTGCGGATCTTCAAGGTAACAGGCACATCCACTGCATCCACTACGGCCCGGCAGATAGTTCTGACCAGATCGGGATGGCGCAGCAGGGCGGAACCTGCCAACTTCTTGTTCACTTTTTTTGCTGGACAACCCATGTTGATGTCGACGATCTGAGCGCCCTGCTCCACGTTGTAGCGGGCGGCAAACGCCATCATCTCTGGGTCGGCTCCGGCAATCTGGACCGATCGCAAGCCACCTTCTGCAGAGTGATCCATTCTCATCCTGGTTTTCTGGGTATCCCAGACATCCGGGTTGGCCAGCAGCATCTCGGAAACGGCCATGCCGGCACCCAATCGCAAACAAAGTTCACGAAATGGTCGGTCTGTTACACCGGCCATGGGCGCCACAATCAAGGGTGTTTCAAGCGTGTGGGGACCTATCTGCATTCCACGGTTACCATCGGCTTAGGGCGGCGTATATTACGCATTTTTTAGTCAGGAGAAAAGGTTAGTATTTGAGCGTCAGCCATTTTTTTCTGAAAAAAACGTCGCGCCAAGGCTTGCAAATTCAGGAGTGCTTGAAAATCAGGCATATTGTCGGGGTGGATCTGCGGGGTCAAATGAGTGGGTAGCTCGACGATTTGGCTGTCCCCCTCCCGTACCGGTTTGCGCTATTATACCGGCCTTGAATCGAGCAAAGGCTCCAAACAATTTCATTACAAACAGATTGGGGATGTATGACGTCAAGGTTCATCAAATCTCTCTGCCCATGCCTGCTTGGGGCCATGCTGGGCTCAGCCCAGGCACAGACGGTCAGTTTCAGCGAAGCCTGGAGTCGGGTTATCCAGCAGGATGACGGACTGGCGGCACAACAGGCCGGTGTGGATAGAGCCAAGCAACTGCGCGAGGCTGCCAAGGCCATGTATCTGCCCAAGGTGGATGTGGGGGCCAGCTATACCCACCTCGATCAGCCGATGGAGCTCGACATGATGGATCTCAATCCTATCGCCAACCATCCCGAATTTGGCAAGGTGCTGGCCCCTGTCATGCAGGCGCTCAATCTCTCCGCCAGTGATTTCGTGACTCCCCTGACCAAGCAGAATGTGGTGACCAGTTCGGTCAAGATGCTGTGGCCACTGTTTACCGGTGGTCGCATCGATGCGGCGCAGGACATCCGTCAGGCTCAGGTGAGCGAAGCGCAGCAGCTGCTGGTGCTCAAACAGCAATCCACCTTCGAGAGCCTCTCCCAGACTTATTTCGGCGTGGTGCTGGCCGCGCAGGTGGTGCAGACCAAACAGGAGATAGAGCAGGGGCTGGCCCATCATCTGGATCATGCCAGGAAGCTCGAAGCCCAGGGCCAGATCGCCAAGGTCGAGCGCCTCTCTGCCCAATCTGCCTATGACAGGGCGCGCATCGACACCCAGAAATCCCGCCGCACTCTGGAGATAGCTCAGCTGGCGCTGGGCCACATGCTCAAACTCAAGCAGGCCGAGCCCAACACCCAGCTCTTCATCAATGAGGGCATGCCGCAACTGGATGCCTTCGTGCAGGAGACCCTGGCGGTCCACCCCGGCCTCAAGCTGCTGGCCGCCAAGAAGGAGCAGGCGCAGGGTCTGATCAAGCTTGAGAAGGGCAAATATGCCCCCGAGCTGTTCCTGTTCGGTAACTACAACCTCTATGAAGATGACTCGCTGGCCTCCAAGACCACACCTGACTGGCTGGTTGGCGTCGGGGTCAGTATGCCGCTGGTAAGTCGGGATGGTCGCTCTGAAACGGTGCAGGCGGCCAAGAGCGCCGAGCTGCAGGTCAATCTGCTGCAGGCCAAGACCCGCCAGGATCTGGAGTTGCTGGTCGAGAAGACCTGGCGCGAGGCGGCGCAGGGGCTGGAGGAGTATCAGGCGCTCTCCTCTTCCCAGGCCCTGGCCGAGGAGAACGTACTGCTGCGGGACAAGGCATTCGGTCAGGGGCTGTCCACGTCGCTGGATGTGGTCGATGCCCGTAACCAGCTGGCGGGGGTCAAGACCCAACGCGCCGCCGCTGCCTATCAATATGTGATTTCACTGGCTCGCCTGTTGGCACTCTCCGGTCAGATGAACAGTTTCAATCAATATCAGCATGGTCAGGCAATAAAGGTGAATTCATGAGTCATTCTCCCATCAAGAAGAAGATGAGCCAGGGCAAGCCGCTGTTGTTGCCACTGGCATTGGTGTTGCTCGCTCTCTGGCTGGGCTGGCGCTTCTGGCTTGCCTATCAGCCTGAGCCGGTTCGCTTGCAGGGCCAGATAGAGGCGCAGCAGTATTCGGTTTCTTCCAAGGTGGCGGGCCGGATCGACGAGGTGCTGGTGAAGAAGGGTGACGTGCTGGCCAAGGATCAGCTGGTATTCACCTTGGCCAGCCCCGAGATTGAGGCCAAGCTGAGCCAGGCCAAGGCGGGTCAGGCTGCGGCCGGGGCCATGGCCGAAGAAGCCGAGAAAGGGGCGCGTGCCCAGCAAATCGCTGCGGCCAAGGATCAGTGGCAAAAAGCCAAGGCGGCCGCCCAGCTGCGTGGCAAGACTTACGAGCGTATCGCCAGTCTGCACCGTGATGGGGTCATGCCGCTGCAAAAGCGCGATGAGGCCTGGACTGCCTGGCAGGCGGCCAAGTACAGCGAAGGCATGGCCTGGCAGCAATATCAAATGATCCTGGAAGGGGCGCGGGAAGAGACCAAGGTGGCGGCCCGTGAGCAGGCCAATATGGCAGCAGGCTCGGTGGCGGAAGTGGAGGCTTATCTGGCCGATACCCGCATCGCCAGCCCCCACGCAGGTGAAGTGTCCCAGGTGTTGTTGCGCAGTGGCGAGCTGGCGCCGCAGGGATTCCCCGTGGTGACGCTGCTCGACATGGGGGATGCCTGGGCCCTGTTCCATGTGCGTGAAGACTTGCTGCCCCGCTTTGCGTTGGGTACCGAGTTTGACGCCACCATTCCTGGTCTGGGTGAGCAGACGGTCCGTTTCAAGGTCACCCATGTGGCCGTGATGGGGGATTTTGCCACCTGGCGTGCTACCGATACCCGTCAGGGCTTCGACATGAAGAGCTTCCAGGTGGAGGCGCGCCCCTTGCAGCCGGTTGACGGTCTGCGAGTTGGCATGAGTGTGCTGGTCGAACTCTGATGAGACATGAATGGCGGCGATTGTGGCAGGACCCCTTCAGTCGTGCCCTGATGAGCTGGGTTCCCCTCTTGCTGATGGGTATCCTCTGCTGGATCTTCTCGGCCGGGTTGGCGCGTGATCTCAAGGTTGGTCTTGTGGATCTGGATCGGAGTGTCCTCTCCCGCCAGCTGGCATTTTCGCTGGATGGTTCCGCCGGCCTGCGCCTCACGGGTCAGTTTGATTCCATCGATGAGGGGGCTCGAGCCCTGCGAGGGGGGGAGATCTACGTCCTGGTGGTGATCCCTCATCATCTGGAGCGGGATGCCCGCCAGGGGACCCAGCCCCAGGTGACAGTGTTCAACAATGGCCAGTTCATCCTGATTGCCAAGCTGGTCAACTCGGCGCTGGCCCAGGTGGTCGGCACTCTCAATGGTCAGGTAGGCGTGCTCGCAGCCATGGCCGATGGCAAGGTACTGTCCGGCGCCGTGGGGCAATCCGTGCCTATCAGCAGCCAGGTGACGGCGCTTTACAACATCAATTCCAGCTATGCCCAGTTTCTGCTGAGCGCCCTGCTGCCTGCGGTATGGCAGATACTGGTGGTGCTCTACGGGATCAATGCCCTGGCTCGCACCGATCGATTGGGGCTGGACTGGACCACTCAAGGGGTCTGGTTCGGCCTCTGGCGCATTTTGTTGCCTCATGTATTGATTGGGTGGGCTTGGGGCCTGGTGTGGAGCCTGCTGCTGTTCAAGGCGTTTAGTTATCCCATGCAAGGCAGCTGGCTGGTGCTGACACTGGGTCTTGGGCTCGCCTCGGCCGCCTGCGTCAGCATGGGAGCCTTCTTTTACGGGATGATCCGGGATCCGGCCCGCGCCTTGTCGCTGGCGGGCGCCTATACAGCGCCGGGATTTGCCTTTATGGGGGTAACTTTCCCGGTCAGTGCCATGGGTGATTTTGCCCAGTTCTGGCGAAATCTCTTGCCCATCTCCCACTATGTGGAGCTGCAGATAGGGCAGACCAACTACGGTCAGCCGCTCGGTGCCGCCTTGCCCCAGTTCGGCGCCCTGCTGCTGTTTCTACTGCCGTTGTTGCTGGTTGTTCGTCGTTACAAGCAACAGGCCGATCTTGCTCGTCAGACAGCCGATAAGGAGCCGGAACAATGCTAGGTTTCTGGGATCTGTTGCGGCTGGAGCTGCGCACCCTGCTGGCCGACAGGGCCATCATGCTGACCCTGTTTGGTGGGGTACTCTTCTACTCCTTCCTCTATCCGCAACCTTACCTGCACCAGTTGTCGCGGGAAGAGGCGGTGGTGGTAGTCAACGAAGATGGCAGTCAGCTCTCTCGCCAACTGGAGTTCATGGCCGATGCCACCCCCCAGGTGAAACTGGTGGCGCGGGCGGCCAGTCTGGATGAGGCGCGTCATCTGCTGCTGACGGGCAAGGGCCGCGGTATCCTGCACATCCCTCGCCATTTTTATCGGGATCTGATGCAGGGAAAGAGCGTCACTCTGGGCTATGCCGGTGATGCCTCCTACTTTCTGGTTTACGGCACCATTGCCGAGGGCCTCGCCCAGGCCGGTGGCTCGCTCGCTGCGCAGGTGAAGGTCGCCCGGCTGCTGAGCCATGGGGAGGCCTTGCCCCAGGCCGCCACGGGCTGGAATGCAGTGGCACTCAACGTGCTGCCCGTGTTCAATCCCACCATGGGTTATGTGAACTATGTGGTGCCGGCTGTGTTCGTGCTGATCCTGCATCAGGTGTTGCTGATGGGGACGGGGATCCTGGGGGCGACCCAGAATCAACGCAGTGGGCGCGGTGAGCATGGTTATTGGCAGCGTGCCCCTGTGCTGGCCCTGTTGCTGGCCAGAACCCTGGTGGTGGGCGGGCTCTTCGTGCTGCCCGTGGCCTACTTTTTCGGCTTCTGCTTCGATCACTACAACATAGTGCGTGCCGCAGAGCCGGCCGCGCTGTGGTTGTTCACCCTGCCGTTCCTGCTGGCGACTACCTGGCTGGGGGTGCTGCTGGGCGCCCTGTTTACGCGGCGGGATTTGCCAACCCAGGTGGTGCTGCTCTCCTCCATGCCGCTGGTCTTCCTGGCGGGTTTCATCTGGCCGCTGGAGCTGATCCCGACCCCGCTCAACTGGCTGGCCCAGTGGGTGCCGAGTACCCCGGCCATCGAAGGATTCCTGCGTCTCAATCAGATGGGCGCCGATTTTGACCAAGTTTCCCGCTACTGGTGGCAGTTGTGGGGGCTGGCATTGCTCAATGGCGGCCTCGCTTTCTGGGTGCTGGCATGGCGCCAGCGGTCCGTGCCTGCCGTCAATTGAACCCTGCCCGATATGGAAACGGTCAGCTGAGGCTGACCGTTTTTTTAATTGGCTGGCAGGATTAACCGCGTTGCAGTGTGGGGTCACTGATGGCGTAGATATTCCCTTGTGTCGTCTCGTCGACAAGCAGGCGCAATCCCTGTGCGGCCACATCCTGGCGTCGTACCAGGCCGTGCATCTCTTTCCCCTGACTCAGTTCCGCCTGTCCGGTGGCGTCACCGTCCTGCAAGCCCGCCGGGCGCAATATGGTCCAGCTCAGTGCGCTGCTTTGCAGCCAGCTCTCGGCCAGACTCTTCAAGCGCACCTCATGACCGAAGGCAGCCCGCGCCCGCTCTGGCAGGTATTGCCAGCTGTCGCTGCAACCGAGCGAGGTGACCAGCAGCAGGCGTGTCAGTCCGGCTTGTTCCATCTCGTCGATCACATGGCGATTACCCAAATAGTCGACGGGTTCCGGTTGGCGGAAACTGCCGAGGGTCGAGACCACTCCGGCTTCGTGGCCAGCCAGCCTGCAAGCTTGCGCCACTGCCTCCTGGTCGAGGGCGTCACCCTCAACGACCTCGACCCCCAATGTACGCAGCTCTGCGGCCATCTCCGGGTTACGGACCAGGGCCACGACTCTGTGACCCTGGCTCAAGGCACAATGGGTGAAGGCGCGGCCCAGCCCGCGGCTGGCTCCGAAGATAAGTGTGGTTGGCATGGTTCTGCTCCCTTTGGCGAAAGGGTTAGCCTAGAGGGTTGGCATTGCTCTGTAAATGAGAGTTGTTTTTATTTGGTGGCAGGTAATCAGGGAGGCACTGCGAGCCCGGCCAGCTGGCACGGGCTCGCGTGGAGATCAGCCGTTGTAGTGGCCTATGTTGGGGCGACGACTGGGGCCGCTCAGTTGGATATCCACCGGGTTGAATGCCTTGATTGCCTCGAAGCTGAAATCACCGATGGCCTGATGCAGGCTCTGGGGGCTGTGGTTGGTGATGATGATGACGCTTTTGGAGAGGTTGCGCCGGCGACGCAGCAGGTGGCCGAGGAAGCTGGACTGGCTCTCCGCCATCTTGGCACGATTGGCGGACACCTCGTCGATGATCAGCAGGTCGACCTCTTCCAGGGCGCGGCGGTACTGATTGCGCTCCTCCTGATCCTGGATCACGTTGAAGAAGAGGCGATCCACTATGGAGGCCCACTGCTGAAAGATCACCGATTTCTGGTGCAGGGCGATCAGTTCATGGGCCACGGCGCCTGCCAGGGTCGATTTGCCGGTACCATAGTCGCCATAGATGAGCATGCAGCCGCCACCGCTCTTCTCCCAGTGCTCGAAACCACTGATAAAGTAGCGGGCCGTCTCCATGGGGTACTGCAGCGCCGGATCGGTGGCATCCATCTTCTCGAATACCCAGTCCGGATTGAGATCCGCCTGGGCGATGAGCTTCTGGATCCGCTCTTGGCGAGCCGCCTTCTGCAGTTCGCGTACCTCGGCGTTGGCTTTGGCGTCGTACTCCTTGCGCAGAGTCTCGTAGTCGTACTGGCTGCCACCAGTCTGGGCCTGCAGGCGACGAATGCGTTCAAGCAAGCCGCCCACGTGCTGGCTCAGCTCGGTATCGTGCACACGATGATCCTGTTTGGCCTTGGCGATTCTTTTGCGCTTGGCTTCAATCTCTTCCAGCTCCTGGCGCAGGGGATCTTGCGGGTCAGTCATGGAATGCTCCTTCTGCTGGGTCAGGGATGGGGGAACAAGGCACTGATTTTGCCTGCAGGCGGGGGCCGCTATCAATCATTATCCGGCTCCTGCTGCGGCGCCTGTTCCTGGGTCTGCACTTGTGCCAGCCGTTTGGCCTCTTCGATCATCTGCTGCGCCCGCTTGCTTGGGCCAGAGTCTGCAGGGACTGACGTGACCTGCTGGTAACCTTTCGCCTCCATCGGCTGGCGACGGACGTAGCGGCGGGTCTTGAGGGCACGAATGAACTTGAGCATCCATTGATGCTGGGAGTCGAACACCTCGGGGCGGCCCAGCCAGTAGGCGATGAACTCCCCCAGATCCTCTTCGTTGTAGCTGGCATCTATCACCCCGCAGAGGCGGGCGAGGGCGGGCAGCTCCTCATCCGGGCGCCACTGCAGGTGCATCTGGAAGGGGCGCTCCGGCAGCGGGCTGCGCACCTTCTGGGTCAGCAGCGGCAGCTGGAACGGACACTGATGGTAGTGCTCACTGTCAGCCTGCGCCTCGACCTGCAGCAGGCCGGCTTCCATCAGCTCGTCGAACAGTTCAGTCAGCTGGCGGGCATTGACCTGAAAACAGAAGCCGCTGGGATCGCTTGGATCAACCACTGCCAATGAGCGCCCAAGCTCGGGATAGTTGAGCCGGGCCAGCTGATTTTCCAGCACCAGTCTGCGCAGCTGCAAGGTATAGAGGCTGCGAGCTGGATGGGACAATCTGGGATGGGCGAGGGCGCTGTATTCGGCTGGTGTCATGATGTTCTTCAGGGGCTGGCGTGGGGGGCATTATCCCCCATGGCGGGGCCTCATACAATTCGCGGCTGGCAAGAGGGGATGGCTTGTTTGAATGTACCACTTGGTGGGTAGTCATGGCCATGAACCATGATCCCCTTCACGGACTTTACCACCCTGTTGGGGCAAGCTTGCCCACAGACTGCCCCATCGCAGCGAATGGACTCTGACTATGCCTCTGAGCGCTAAATACTGGTTACCCCTCTTTGCACCCCTGCTGATCCTGATGTTGCCTACCGCCAGCTTCGGCCTGGCTGGCTTCACAGTGATAGAGCAGCGGATCCTCGCCATCTTTGTGATGGCTACCCTCTGCTGGGTGCTGGAGCCGATCCCCATCTTTGCGACTTCGGTACTGATCATTGTGCTGGAGTTGCTGTTGGTGTCGGACAGCGGGATCAAGTGGTGGCAGCCCGCCTCTCCTTCTGCGGAGTTTGGCACCTTGCTCAGCCACAAGGAGATAATGAGTACCTTCGCTTCGCCCATTATCATGTTGTTTCTTGGTGGTTTTTTTCTGGCGATCGCGGCGACCAAGTATCGGCTGGATATGAACCTGGCGCGGGTCATGCTCAGGCCGTTCGGCCAGAATCCCAACAGGGTGCTGCTGGGGTTGATGGGGATCACCGCCACCTTCTCCATGTTTATGAGCAATACCGCCACCACCGCCATGATGCTCTCCATTCTGACCCCTGTACTGGCCTTGCTGGGGCCGCGGGATCCCGGTCGTATCGCTTTCACCCTTGCCATCCCGGTGGCGGCCAACCTAGGGGGAATTGGCACTCCCATCGGCACGCCACCCAATGCGGTGGCCCTCAAGTATCTGGTAGGAGATGATGCCATCAGTTTCGCCGCCTGGATGAGCTTTGGCGTGCCCTTCGTGCTGCTGATGCTGGGGTTTGGCTGGTTGCTGCTGATCAGATTGTTTCCCTGTGAGCAGGGTCGCATCGATCTCGAGATCAAGGGCCATTTTCTCAAGACGCCCAAGGCACTGCTGGTCTATGCCACCTTCATCCTCACCATTGGCCTCTGGCTGACTGGCGATTGGCACGGTATCAACTCCTATACGGTCGGTCTGGTGCCGGTGGCTATCTTCCTGATAGGCCAGGTACTCACCAAGGACGATTTGAAAAAGGTCTCCTGGGACGTGCTCTGGCTGGTTTCCGGCGGTATTGCACTGGGGATGGGGCTGGAGAAGTCGGGATTGGCGGCCAGTCTGGTGCAGGCCATTCCATTCAGTCAGTGGCCACCCATGCTGATCATGGTGGGGGCGACGGGGCTCTGTCTGCTGATGGCCAATTTCATGAGCAATACTGCCTGTGCCAACCTGTTGCTACCCATGGTGGCCGCTCTCGGCTCCTCGCTGGATCTCGGCTCGGTCGGTGGCAGCATGGGCTTGATCCTGAGCGTGACCTTTGCCGCCAGCCTCGGGATGGCGCTCCCCATCAGCACGCCCCCCAATGCGCTGGCCCATGCCAGCGGCAATGTGGATACTCGTCATATGGCGCTGGTGGGGGTCAGTTGCGGCGGTGTTGGCTTCTTGCTTTGCCTGGCCATGATAGCGCTGCTCAATGCCATAGGGTTTGTGCAATGAGCGAGCCCCATCCCCTTCATTTGCGTTACTTCAGCGATCCGCTGCGCCAGCGCACCCTGGCGGCGGGGGAGCAGTTGCTGGAGCAGGGAGAGCATAACGATCGGCTCTATTTGCTGCGCAGCGGGCGGGTAGAAGGCACCATCATGGCTGAGAGCGAGCGCCAGCGAGTGCCAATCATGATAGTGGAGGCGGGCAACTACCTCGGGGTGCATAGCTATTTCTCCCAGGGGGCCAGTTATTGCAGGCTGGTGGCGCAGGAGCCGTGCGAGCTGGCCTGGCTCGATCGCAATACCCTGCCGGTCGAGCCCGAGCGGTTCGGCTCGCTGGCCGATCAGTTCATGCCGGTCATCATGGCCGAGCTGGCCCAGCGCCAGCGCAAGGTCAATCATGCCTATCTGGAGCGGACTCGCACCCAGCTGCGACTGCTGGAGGCGGAAAAACTGAGTCTGCTTGGCCAGCTGGCGGCAGGCTTGGCCCACGAGCTCAATAACGCCATCGGGGTGGTGACACGCAATGGTAGCGGTCTGGTCGATTTTCTCGGCGACATGCTGCGGCAATATTATCCCAGAGAGTTTCGTCTGTTTCGCCAGGGACTGGAGGCGGGACAACTGAGCTCCAGCGCCGAAGTGAGGCGGGATGCCAGGCGGCTGGAGGAGCAGTTCAGGCTGGCCCCGGAGCAGGCCAAGCTCCTGGCGCGGATCCTCAATGGCGAACAGCCCACCCGGGCACGGATGCGGGATCTGCTGGGGGTCGCCAACTACTGGCAGCTTGGCCGCGATTGTCACGACATGCAGCTGGCGGTGAACCATGCGGCGGCGATCGTGCGTTCAGTCAAACAGTTGGGGGGCGCCGATGGTGAGCGTCGCCACGGCGTGAAGGTGCGCGATACGCTTGAGCAGGCGCTGGCGTTACTGCAGAGCTCGTTGCGCCAGGTTCAGGTTGAACCTGTGCTGGAGGGAGATCCCCGACTCTGTGCCAACGAGGCCGAGCTGGTACAGGTATGGGCCAATATTCTGAAAAACGCGCTGGATGCCCTGCAAGCGACCGCAGATCCGAAGATCTGGCTCCACTGCCGGACCCATGATGAGTGGATCGAGGTGACCCTGGCCAACAATGGTCCCGTGATACCGCCCGAGTTGCAACCCCGCATCTTCAAGCCCAACGTCACCACCAAACGCGGCGGGCTTTCGTTCGGATTGGGGCTGGGGCTGGCCATTGCCGAACGGGTAGTGACCAGCTATGGCGGCGAAATTTCGCTTGTCAGCGAACCTGGTCTGACGGCATTCAAGGTGAGATTACCGAGGGAATATGGACAAGATGAATCTGATATGTGTGGATGATCAGCGGGAGGTGCTCAACGCCATCAGCCGCGATCTGGCGCCGTTGGCCAGCTGGCTCAGGGTGGAAGAGTGCGAATCGGCACAGGAGTGTCTGACCCTGATGGAGGAGCTGGATGCCGCCGGGGAGCAGATTGCGCTGGTGGTGTCGGATCATGTGATGCCGGGCCTGAGCGGAGTGGAGCTGCTGACCCGGATCGGGCTGGATGGGCGCTTTCCTCATACTCGCAAGATCCTGCTGACCGGACAGGCGACCCACAAGGACACCATAGCGGCCGTCAATCTGGCCCGCATCGATCACTACCTTGAGAAACCCTGGCAGGGCGCCGAGCTGCTGCGGGTGTGCCGCTGCCTGCTGACCGAATTCGTGCTGGCCGCCGGAATTGACTACCAATCGTTTATCAAACAACTGGATGCGGAGACGCTCTATAAGAAATGGGAATGATTGTCATAAATTGACGTCTTGGTGCACACGTCTCTGTCGATTTGGTCTAGGCTTATTCTTTAAATAACCAGTTGACTAATAAGAGCTTTGTCAAGATGTCAAAAGCCGGATTACGGATCTTGGTAGTGGAGGATGAAGCCGTTTTTCGCCACTCTCTGGTAACTTATCTCGAGCATGACGGGGCGTGCGTATTTCAGGCCGAAGACGGGATTGAAGGCCTCTCTGCCGCCGCGATTTATCACCCCGATGTGGTGCTGTGCGATCTGAACATGCCCAACATGGATGGGCATGAGGTCATCGCATGCCTCTCTGCCCGCTATCCCCATATTCCCGTCATCGTCATCTCGGCCCAGAGCAAGATGGAGGCGGTCGAGCGTGCGCTGCGCGCCGGTGCCCGTGATTATCTCATCAAGCCGGTGTCTGACTATGGCCTGGTGCGCCACAGCATAGAGCAGTGTTTGACGGCTAACTATGGTTATGGGCAGCAGCTGGAGCTGATGGATCACATCGACTTCTTTCGTGATCACGACAAAGCCGCCACTCGCTTGCTCGCCTGGCTGAGGCCGCCATCACTGCAGGAGTGGGGTCCCTGGCAAGTCACCTTCAAGGGGATGGGCAACCTGTTTATCCCGGATACCTTCAAGGTGGATGACAAGCTGCTGGTACTGGTGATGGAGCTGCCGATCCTCGGGGTTGATGCGGCTTTTTGCGGCGCACTGGTGCGTTCCCTGATGAATGCCCCCTATCGCCAGTTCCAGCACAAGGAGAGCCTGTTGCTGACCCAGCCGCACCGGCTGCTCGACTACCTCAATCTGCAACTTATCGAATCCGGTCTGCGTCACTCCTTTGCCATGGCGGCTCTGCTGTTTGATCAGGAGGACGGGCTGGTATTTGCCAATGCCGGGCTGACCTCACCGCACTGGCTGATGCGAGCTGGCGGTTTGCCGCTCGGTCTGATGCGCAGCAGCCACTACCCATTGCACAAGCGCTGCTGGCACGAACCCTTTGACCTGCAGTTTGACAATGACAGCGGCAGCGCTCTCCATATGCAGGTACGCCATCACTGATGGCTGGTTTGTGGCAGACAAAGACAAACGGGGCGCCCACTGGGCGCCCCGTTTGTCTTTTACAATCCTGACCGGTTAGACGGTGGCGGACTGCAGTTTCTTGTCGTGCTCTTCTGGCTCTTTGGCCGGACCTTCGGCGCCGTGCATCCAGTAGACCAGGCGGTTGGCCATGGTCAACAGGATCAGGGCACTGATCACGGCAGCGATGGCAATGCCGCCGAAGATGGCGATGGGACCGGATTCACCGACGAAGGAGCCAACGAAGCCGGCGATATAGTTGGCCAGGGCAACGAAGCCGAACCAGGCACCCATCATCAGGGAGGCCAAGCGCAGCGGAGCCAGCTTGGTCACCATGGAGAGACCGATAGGGGAGAGGCAGAGCTCACCCAGGGTGTGGAACAGGTAGGCCCCGACCAGCCAGAACATGGAAGTCTTGACGCTCTGATCGCCACCCTGCTCCAGCACGGCACCGATCATGAACAGGAAGCCCACGGCTAGGAACAGCAGACCCATGGCGAACTTCACCGGTGAGTTCGGCTCTTTGTTGCCGAGCTTGATCCAGATGGCTGCGACTATGGGAGCCAGCGTGATGATGAAGAAGGGGTTCAAGGACTGGAACCAGGCGGTCGGCACTTCGAAGCTGCCGATCATGCGGTTGGTGTATTCCTGTGCGTACAGGTTCATCAGACCACCGGCCTGCTCGAAGCCTGCCCAGAAGATGATGGTGAACAGACCCAGCACCAGGATCACCTTGATGCGATCCACTTCCTGCTTGGTCAGCGGCGCCTTCTGCTCTTTGGAGCGTTGCTGGGCTGCGCGCTGGGCGGCCGGCACACGACCTATGTCCCCGAGGAAGCGTTGCGCCATGGTGGCCTGCACTACCAGAGAGAGCAGCATGCCGATACCGGCGCTGACGAAGGCAGCTTGCCAGCCATAGGCAGTGGCAGCGGCGCCACAAATCACGCCAGCCAGCAGGGAACCCAGGTTGATGCCCATGTAGAAGATGGTAAAGGCGCCGTCACGACGGTGGTCACCTTCCTTGTAAAGGTCACCCACCATGGTGGAGATGTTCGGCTTGAACAGACCGTTACCCAGGATCAACAAGCCGAGACCTGCGTAAAAGACGCTGTTGACCATCTCCGGGAACATGGCATGCGGCAGGGCCAGAGTGAACTGACCCGCAGCCATGAAGATGGCACCGATCAGGATGGCGCGGCGTTGGCCGAGGAAAGTATCTGCCAGCCAGCCACCTATGATGGGAGTGATATAAACCAGACCGGTATAGATGCCGTAGAGCTTGAGGGCATCGGCCTGAGTCCAGCCCATACCGCCGTTGGCAGTCATGTCTGTCAGATAGAGCACGAGCACGGCCCGCATGCCGTAATAGGAGAATCTCTCCCACAGTTCGGTACTAAAGAGCAAAAAAAGCCCTTTAGGGTGACCTAAAAAGGTCCCTTTGGACGGATTATTCATTGGAACTTCCACCTGTGTCTTATATTTTTTTAGGAGTTTTATGCAAGGGCTAGGAACAAGCCTTAATCCTTATAGAACAAGCGTGATTAAATTACAATATTATGATTTAGCGATATTTTATCTATCAATGGTTGAATAATTGTTTATAAAATGAAAAAGGGCATCGAACGATGCCCAGTTTTTTATTCTGTTGATGGGTTAAATATTCAGCGTTTACAACTGTTTGACAAACTGCTTCAGCCAGGCGGTGAATTCACCGTTCAGTTCCGGATGGCGTACCGCGTATTCCACGTTGGCTTTCATGAAACCCATCTTGCTGCCGCAGTCGTGGCTGCGTCCTTTCATGAAGTAGGCGTTGACCTGCTCATGTTCCATCAGCATGGCGATGGCATCGGTCAGCTGGATCTCGTCACCTGCACCGACAGGGGTGCGCTCCAGCAGTGGCCAGATGTTGGCTGACAGTACGTAGCGGCCGACCACGGCCAGATTGGAAGGCGCTTCGTCACGGGGCGGCTTCTCGACAATGGCCTGCATCGGCAGGGACATGCCCTCGGTCAGATCTTCCCCCTTGATATCGGCGATGCCGTACTTGTCCACTTCACTCTCTGGAACCGCCTCCACCATGATCTGGCTGATCTGATCCCCTTCGAACATGTGTACCATTTCGGCTAGGTTATCGCGCTTGAGGTTGCTGGCCATGTCATCGATTAGCACGTCCGGCAGCAGCACGGCGAAGGGGTTGTCGCCGATCAGCGGACGGGCACACAAGATGGCATGACCCAGACCCTTGGCCTCGCCTTGGCGCACATGCATGATGGTGACATCTTTGGGGCAGATGTGTTGCACCTCCTCCAGCAGCTGCCGCTTGACCCGCTTCTCCAGGGTGGCTTCCAGTTCGAAGCTCTTGTCGAAGTGGTTCTCGATGGAGTTCTTGCTCGAGTGGGTCACCAGGATGATCTCCTTGATACCGGCAGCGATGGCTTCACGCACCACATACTGGATCAGCGGTTTGTCGACCACGGGCAGCATCTCTTTCGGGATGGCCTTGGTGGCAGGCAGCATGCGGGTGCCCAAACCTGCGACAGGAAGAACGGCCTTGCGTACAACGAGCTGTGTCTTTTTCATGGAGAGAGTCCAGAGATACAAAGTGGCCCCATGATACCCGAAGAAAAATAGGGCAGCCACAGGCTGCCCTCATGATGGAAGAAGTCCAAACCGGCTATTTGACGATGATCATGTCCCGATTTGCTTCCAGAGTGGCCGGCCCTATGCCGCTGACATCCGCCAGTTGTTCAACCGTGGTGAACTTGCCCTGTTTCTCACGAAAATCGACGATGGCCTGCGCCTTCTTCTCTCCGATCCCCTTGAGGGCAGTTAACTCATTGATACTGGCCGTATTCAGGTTCACCTTGCCACTCTCCTTGGCGGCGGTGACCGTGGTCGCTGGCTTGGCTGCCGGCTTGTCGGCGGCCAGCAAAGACTGGCTCAACAGGGGCAGGCAGCTCAGCAGCAGGGTGGCGGTCAGGGTCTTGTAGTTCATGGTTTCACGTCCTTGTGTTGTGTGGAATCACTATTGAGGATTAGCCGAGTCGCGCCACTTTTTGTCTGTCATTTATGACACTTTATAAGTCAGAGCAAACGGCTATAAGCCTCTTTTGCCCAAAATGGGTACACTGTACTAACCATTTGATCAGGATGTCTTTTCTATGTTTTTCCCTGCAATTTCCAAGCTGGAGCCCATCGCCCGCGCTGCCGGTGACATCATCATGGCCATTTACAGCCAGCCCTTTACGGTGGAGTACAAGGGGGACGAGAGCCCGCTGACCGCCGCCGACAAGGGTGCGCATGAGGTGATAGTGCAGGCGTTGGCAGGGCTCACCCCCGATATTCCTGTGCTCTCGGAGGAGTCTGGCCCAGAGGTGATGGGGTTGCGCCATGGCTGGTCCTGTTACTGGCTGGTGGACCCGCTCGACGGCACCAAGGAGTTTGTCTCCCGCAACGGCGAGTTCACCGTCAATATCGCGCTGATCGAGGATGGCAAGCCGCTGTGGGGTCTGGTCTATGCCCCCATGCTGGACCGGCTCTGGTATGGCGGCAAGGGGATGGGTGCCTGGCGTGTGGCCGATGGCAAGCGTGAAGCCATCCAGACCCGGCCTCATCAGGAAGGGGCGCCCTGGCGGGTGGTGGGCAGTCGTAACCACCTGTCCCGGGAGACCCTCGATTATCTGGCGCGCTTTGGCGACATAGAGCGGGGCGAGATTGAGCTGGTTTCCATGGGCAGCTCTCTCAAGTTCTGCATCATTGCCGAAGGGGGGGCCGAGCTCTATCCACGCCTCGCACCTACTTGCGAGTGGGATACGGCAGCGGCGCAGGCCGTGCTGGAAGGGGCTGGGGGCAGCGTGACCCGGCTCGATGGATCACCCCTTGCCTACAACAAGCCAGATATTCTCAACCCCTGGTTTGTCGCGCGGGCCTGAGCAACCGTTAAACAAGGGCAGCACAAATGTGAAAAGGCCGGACACTGTCCGGCCTTTTGCATTTTCGCCCACCACCTGAGCTCAAAACACCTTTTTGTAGGGCTTGATGGTGACCTTGGCATAGACACCGGCTGCCACATAGGGATCGTCATCTGCCCAGGCCTTGGCATCGGCCTGGCTGGCAAATTCAGCGATGACGGTACTGCCGGAGAAACCCGCATCGGCCGGATCGTCGGCATCTATGGTCGGGTTGGGGCCTGCAGTCAGCAGTCGTCCCTCATCCTGCAGCGCCTGCAGGCGGGCCAGGTGGGCAGGACGGGCCTGTTTGCGCAGGGGCAGGCTGTTGGGAACATCCTCGGAGTAGATGAGATACCACATGAGACAATCCTTCTTCTTGATGGCGATTATTTTTTCAGTTCGCCTTTCTGCTCGGCCGGCAGGTGGCGGTAAAGGTAGACACCGCTCAGCAGCGTAAACACCAGCGTCATGCCGAGCAAGCCGAACACTTTGAAATTGACCCACATCTCTTGCGGCAGGTTGAAGGCCACATAGAGGTTGAGCAGGCCGCAGACGGTAAAGAAACCAACCCAGGCAAGATTGACCCTATCCCAGATGGCATCGGGGGCTTGCAGCTCCTTGGCCAGCATCTGCTTGATGAGGTTCTTGCCAAAGCCGTAGCGGCTGATGAGCAGGCCCAGTGCGAACAAGATGTTGATGACGGTGACTTTCCACTTGATGAAGGCGTCGTCATGGAAGAAGACGGTGAGGCCGCCGAAGAAGCCAACCAAGAGGAAGGTAAAGAGCTGCATCTTCTCGACTTTGCGGTAACGCACCCAGCTATAGATGAGTTGCAGACCGGTCACGACGACAAGGGCGCCGGTAGCCGTGTAGATGTCGTAGAACTTGTAGACCGCGAAGAAAACGATAAGTGGAATAAATTCAATAAATTGCTTCATGTCTGGCTCATAGCCCTCAAAAATAGACCTCAAAATTTTGTCCAGTCTACCTGCAAGGTAGACAACGGCAAATGAATAAGACCGCTCATTTGGCGTCCAGTTCCTTGCCGCTTGCCTGACCGAATAACTGCCGGGCAATGTCGGCGCCGATGCGTTGTTGATCCGCCAGCAGCTCGCGAATATGGCACTCCTCAATCAGCGGGTTGAGCAATACGGCGCGCAGCAGGGTGAGCGGCTGGGCACCATAGCGCCCTACCGCTCGCTGGGTGCGGGAGACAAAACTGTGTCCCTCGGCCCGCTGGGCTTTTTGCAAGGCGACGTTGAACTGGTTGATCTGGTCGTTGGCCGCCTCATCGAGCGCTTTGCCCTGCAGATGGGGTGGAATGCAGCGGTAGGAGAGCAGGTTCATCACCGGGGCCGACATCAGCTCGAAGGCGGGATCCTTGTTGATGAGATCCGCCATCAATCTGGCTCTGTCGTAGTTGGCTTCGATAAGCCGGGTGTAACCCTGCTGGCCAAACAGCTGGAAGGCCGCGTCCAGATAGAGGGCATTGGCGGGACGGGTGCCTTCCAGGGTAAAGCGGCCCTGATCAAAGGAGCTGGCACGGATGGCATAGGGCGCTTCTCGCTTGACCGTCATCATGAGGTCCGGCTGGCGGCAGAGCAGCATGCCGGTACCGAGTGGTACCAGCAGTTGCTTGTGCCCATCCAGGGTCACGGTATCGGCCAGTTCAATTCCTGCAAGCAGCCCCTGATAGCGGGGCGAAAACAGGGTCGGGCCGCCCCAGGCGGCATCCACGTGGAAGTGGATCTGCTCGCGGGCCGCAATGGCCGCCAGCTCGGGCAGGGGATCGATGGAGCCAAAATCGGTACTGCCTGCCACCCCGACCAGCGCCAGCACTTTTAGCTTCTGCTCCTTGCACTGGGTCAGTGCGGTTTCCAGTGCCGTCATGTCGAGCCGGTTCTGGTCGTCGCTCGCGAGCCGCCAGACGCTGTGCGCGCCCAGCCCCAGCAGGTCCATCCCCTTGTCGAAGGAGTAGTGCATCAGCCGGGATCCAAGTATCACGGCGCCCCGATAGCCCTGCTCGTAGAGGGCGAACAGGTTGTCACCGCAGGCGCGGTTGCGGGCCAGCCACAGCGCCGTGACGTTGGCGATGGTGCCGCCGCTGGTCATGACGCCGAGGGCGGCATCCTTGGCATGCATCTGCTCGTCATAAAAAGCATCATCGGCGCGATAGATGAGACGGTGCAGCTTGGCCAGCACCTCCCGCTCCAGAAAGCTGAGCAGGCGGGAGGACTCCATTTTCATCGGATTCTGGTTGAGCATCACCAGCAGGCGTGACAACTCGGCGGTGAAGGCGGGCAGTGGCGCCGTCATGTGCCCCATATAGCGTGGGGAGGTCAGATGGGACGCTCCTGGCACCAGGGTTGCCAGTCGCGCCAGATAGTTATCCATCGAGATGCCGACAGTGGGCATCCGGGATTGATCGAGCTGGTGGGTGAAGTGGTCGTGCTGGTAGGGGGCCTGACTGTCATCCGAGTGATGGAAGGTCTCCAGCAGGGCCGTCATGGCCTGACCGAAGGCCGGATCCGGTAGTGCAAACAGTTCAGTCAACTTCATCAGGTTCTCCAGACCAGGTTGCCAGGGTGTCACCGGGAGGTGAGCAACCGTAGCAGCGACAGCGACGTGGGCATCGGCCGCAGAGCATACACCAAAGGTAAACGGGTGACAGCCATGAGCGCATCATGGGGATGGGCCCAATCAGATGATGCTCCATTTAAGCTAACACTTGTACTCTGAAATGGCGGCAGCTAGAGTGAGCCCAGTTTGGGCAGGAGTATGTTATGAGCAGTGTGACGGATTATTCTCCCCGCGAGGAGTTGGCCAATCGCCTCAGCCACGGCTTGGGGCTGGTGTTCGGGATCCTGGGCCTGATCCTGCTGTTGAACAAGGGTTGGGGGCAGGGCACCCAGGCGCTTATCAGCTATAGCCTCTATGGCGGCAGCCTGGTGCTGCTCTATCTTGCCTCGACCCTCTATCACAGCATGGCGGAGGGAAGTGCCAGACGTTGGTGCAAGGTGTTTGATCACTGCGCTATTTATCTGTTGATCGCTGGCACTTATACCCCTTTCCTGCTGGTGGCGCTCGATACCCCGCTGGCGCAGGGGCTGATGGTGGTGATCTGGGGGCTGGCACTGGCGGGGGTGGTGTTCAAGCTGTTCTTCATCCACCGATTCGAAAAATTGTCGCTGTTTACCTACCTGATGCTGGGCTGGTTGTCGCTGGTGGTCATCTATCAGCTTTACCTCCATCTGGAGGGCGAGGGCTTGTTGCTGCTCGGGCTCGGTGGTCTTATCTACAGCCTGGGGGTCATCTTCTACGTGGCCAAGCGCATTCCTTACAACCACGCCATCTGGCATCTGTTCGTGCTGGGTGGCAGTGTTTGTCACTTTATGGCCATTTATGGTTACATCGCTTGACTAGCCCTTAATTGGTATTTTTGCCGCTAAGAAGGATAAAATCGTGCGGTATCACACAGTTGGCGTCAGCGTTTGCTGACAAGCTAGAGACAGTTCAATTCGCAAAGGATGCACACGATGAGTGATATCGCGCTTTCCATCAGCATGTTGTCGCTGGTGGCGGTGCTGGGGCTCTGGCTGGGAAACTGGCGGGTCTATGGCGTTGGTTTGGGAATAGGAGGTGTGCTGTTCGGTGGCATCATAGTGGGCCACTTCGCGGGAGTGTCGGACCTGGCGCTCGATGAGCAAACCCTGCACTTCATTCAGGAGTTCGGTCTCATCCTGTTTGTCTACACCATCGGCATCCAGGTCGGTCCCGGCTTCTTCTCCTCCCTGCGCAGCTCCGGCCTCAAGTTGAACGGATTCGCCGCCTTGCTGGTGATCCTTGGCTGTGTGGTCGCGGCAGGGCTGCATCAACTGTTCGATGTACCCTTGCCGGTGATCCTCGGGGTCTTCTCCGGCGCCGTGACCAATACGCCCTCCCTTGGTGCGGGTCAGCAGATCCTGGCCGAGCTGGGGGCCGACCCCGGCGCGACCGGCTTGATGGGCATGGGCTATGCCGTTGCCTATCCGTTCGGCATCTGCGGCATCCTGCTGACCATGTGGCTGGTTCGCCTGTTTTTTCGCATCAAAATCGACGAAGAAGCGGACCAGTTCGAGCAACATGCAGGCAAGACCAAGGAGAGTCTGCAGACCATCAATATTGCGGTGCGCAACCCCAATATGCATGGCCTGATGCTCTGCGAGATCCCGAGTCTCGACGAGTCGGATGTGATCTGCTCCCGCCTCAAACGCGGTGAGGAACTGATGGTGCCGCGGTCGGATTCGCGCATCGAGCTCGGTGATTTGCTGCACCTGGTGGGTGATCGGCATGCGCTGCACAAGGTACTGCTGGTGCTTGGGGAAGAAGTGGAGACCTCGCTCTCGACTCGCGGCACCGATCTGCGGGTAGAGCGGGTGGTGGTCACCAACGAGCAGGTACTTGGCAAGAAGATCCGCGATCTCGACATCAAGCAGAAATACGACGTTGTCATCTCGCGCCTCAACCGGGCCGGTATCGAGCTGGTACCGACCAGCCAGACCAGCCTGCAGTTTGGTGACATCCTCAATCTTGTGGGTCGACTCGACGCCATAGAGGCGGTGACCAATGTGGTGGGCAACGTGCAGCAGAAGCTGCAGCAGGTGCAGATGCTGCCGGTGTTCATCGGCATCGGCCTGGGTGTATTGCTCGGCTCCATCCCCTTCTATCTGCCCGGGTTCCCGGCGGCGCTCAAGCTGGGTCTGGCGGGCGGTCCGCTGGTGGTGGCGCTGATCCTGTCGCGGATTGGCAGCATCGGCAAGCTCTACTGGTTTATGCCGCCGAGTGCCAACCTGGCGCTGCGGGAGATTGGCATAGTACTGTTTCTGGCGGTGGTGGGCTTCAAGTCCGGTGCCGGCTTTGTCGATACCCTGATCAACGGTGATGGCCCGGCCTGGATGATGTACGGCATGGCTATTACCCTGATCCCGCTGCTGGTGGTCGGGGTGCTGGCCCGTCTGTATGGCAAGATGAACTACCTCACCCTGTGCGGCTTGCTGGCGGGTTCCATGACGGATCCCCCCGCCCTGGCATTTGCCAACGGTATGCACCCTACCAGTGGTGCCAGTGCCCTGTCATACGCCACCGTCTATCCCCTGGTAATGTTTCTGCGGATCATTTCCCCCCAGTTGCTCGCCATCCTGCTGTGGGCGGGTGTCTGACCATGACCCGGACGGGAGCACAGTGATGTGCTCCCGTCATCAAAATGCAACACATTGATCATCTTGATTTTATTTTTACCTCCTCCGTCATTGACCCTTCTGTTTAACCGGCCAGTTTAGCCTCAAATCAGTCTATCCATTCGAATTTTCTAACTGGTTTCTGGCGTCATTCACGGGCACATTAGACGGTGGAATATTGCATGCCAATAGAGATTCAGGAGAGAACATGAGCAGCCATAAAATCGCATTGGAACAGGACGTCGTTGTTACCCAGTTGAAAGGCAACATTTACCTGGTCGCCGCAGATGGCAGCCAGAAGCAGCTTGCCGAAGGCGATATCCTGCCCAGGGATGCGGTGCTGATCACTCCTGAGGGCGCCAGTTTCAACGGCGGCAACCAGACTTTCACCCTGAGCCCGACCAACGAGCAGCAGGCTGAGGATGAAACGTCTCAGGCACCTTTGCTGGCCCAGAACCAGGATGTGGCCACTGGCACTCCTGATGAGATATCGGCTTTGCAACAAGCCATTTTGGGCGGGGCCGACCCGACCCAGGCGTTTGAAGCGGCTGCAGCCGGCGGTGCTCCTGCCGCAGGCGGTGGCAACATAGGTGGTGTGGCCGGTGCCAGTGGCAATGGCGGCTTCGTCACCATAGATCGTACCGGCGATGCCACCATAGCGGCGGCGGGATTTGATACCGCCAACCAGACGGATGCCGGTGTGACAGGCGATGCGGTCGCGGGTGAAGATGACCCCTTCGACCTGGTGCCGCCGGTGATCACCGTCTCTGCGCCAGACAATACCAATGACACCACCCCGACCCTGATTGGCACCACGGATGCGTCGGCAGGCAGCACTGTGACCCTGCTGGTCACTGATGCCAATGGCAATCAACAGACCCTGACCACAACCGTCAACCCGGACGGAACCTTCAGTGTGGATGTTGTCACCCCGCTGGCAGATGGCGCCTATACGGTCACCGCCAATGTCACCGATCCTGCCGGCAACACAGGCACAGCCACCGATGATGGCAGCGTGGACAGCACGGCTCCATCCATCACAGTGGATGCGCCCGACAACACCAATGATACAACCCCGACCATCACAGGGACCACGGATGCTACCCCTGGCAGCACAGTGACTCTGGTGGTCACGGATGCCAATGGCAACCAGCAGACCCTGACTGCGACTGTTCAGCCGGATGGGACTTACAGCACGGATGTGATCTCTCCTCTGCCGGAAGGTGGTTATGACGTGACCGCCAGCGTGACCGACTCTGCTGGTAACACAGGCACTGCCACCGATGATGGCAGCGTGGATGTGACAGCACCAACGCTGGCCATCACCCTTGATGCCAACATCACCGACGACGACGTCATCAACGCCGCCGAAGCGGGTCAGCAGATCCCGGTCAGCGGCACCGTGACCGGCGAGTTCAAGGCAGGGGACATCGTCACCCTGACCGTCAACGGCAAACCGTTCACCGGTCCGGTGGATGCCGATGGCCGCTTCACCATCCTGGTGGCGGGCAGCGATCTCGCGGCGGATACCGACCGCACCATCGATGCCAGCGTGACCAGCACCGACGCGGCGGGCAACAGCGCCACCGCGACCGACAGCGAAGGCTACGGGGTCGACACCACGGCGCCGGTGGACCTGGCCATCACCCTTGATGCCAACATCACCGACGACGACGTCATCAACGCCGCCGAAGCGGGTCAGCAGATCCCGGTCAGCGGCACCGTGACCGGCGAGTTCAAGGCAGGGGACATCGTCACCCTGACCGTCAACGGCAAACCGTTCACCGGTCCGGTGGATGCCGATGGCCGCTTCACCATCCTGGTGGCGGGCAGCGATCTCGCGGCGGATACCGACCGCACCATCGATGCCAGCGTGACCAGCACCGACGCGGCGGGCAACAGCGCCACCGCGACCGACAGCGAAGGCTACGGGGTCGACACCACGGCGCCGGTGGATCTCGCCATTGAGCTGGATGCCAACATCACCGACGACGACGTCATCAACGCCGCCGAAGCGGGTCAGCAGATCCCGGTCAGCGGCACCGTGACCGGCGAGTTCAAGGCAGGGGACATCGTCACCCTGACCGTCAACGGCAAACCGTTCACCGGTCCGGTGGATGCCGATGGCCGCTTCACCATCCTGGTGGCGGGCAGCGATCTCGCGGCGGACACCGACCGCACCATCGATGCCAGCGTGACCAGCACCGACGCGGCGGGCAACAGCGCCACCGCGACCGACAGCGAAGGCTACGGGGTCGACACCACGGCACCGGATCTGGGCATCGACCTCGACCCGATCGCGGTGGGTGGCGACAACGTGGTGAACCAGGCCGAGGCGGACGGCAAGACCCCTGTGACGCTGAGCGGCACCGTGAGCGGCGACGCCAACGTGGGCGACACCGTCACCCTGACCCTGGGCGACGGCAGC
>NZ_JAACFW010000036.1:0-30718 GCF_029237245.1 Aeromonas sp. 5HA1 | reverse complement strand
TCAATCTGCTCGACCAGTGCCAGTTTAAAAGTCAGCGAGTAATCGCGCTGTGTCCGTTTCACACCTTGTCCCATCGGGCTCTCCGTTTATGTGGGGGAAAGGTGTAAACCATATTCAGGACGGGACAATAGCCATAAAAAAGCCGACCCCGTGTGGGTCGACTTTTTACACGATGGGTAGTCAGCCTGCGCAGTAGACACGAGCCTCACGCGGGGTATAAACACCGAAGGTAACCGCGCCCAACAAGCCATTAAGGAAGGTGTGCTGTGCTTCGACACGTACCACTTTATCTGCACCATTACAAACAGCGGCCGCATCTATAGTCTTGCTCTGACCCAAACCGGAAATGAAGAAATGATGGGTCACTTCCTTGGTGGGTTTCACTATATTACCGGAATGCACTGTGAACCCCTGCTGTGCACAGCCAGCCATCATCATTGCAACGACCGCAGTCAATACCATTTTTTTCATTTTATTATCCCTGACAATTTTATTATTTCCGGCTATGCCGGTGCCACACAAAGAAATATTATATTTATTATCAATAAGATAAATAAATAACATTCCAAGACGTGCGCACATTACCAAAATCTTGAGATAGCAACAAGGCTTTGTATGAGACTTTATGTCGCGTGGCAGAAAATCAAAGATTGCAATAAACTCGCGCCGTTCTTGGGGTATAAATTCCCAACGTCAATGCCGCCATCAAACCATCCAGTGGCGTCTGCTGCACTTCCACACGAACGACCTTTTCCGGGTCGCCATGACAGGCCAAAGAGGCGTTGACCGTTTCACTCTGACCAATGCCTGCCAGTACAAAATCATGGCTAACTTCCCTGTTTGGCTGACCCGGGTTGCCCGCATGCACGAAAAAGGTCTGCTGGGCGCAGCCTGATGGAATAGCAGCAAGGCTGCACCATGCCATCCATACTACTTGCTTCATGTGTTTGATCCTGACGATAACGGCATCTTGATCGAAGTGGGATTTTAGAAAATACCCTTAGCCTTGACCTTCTTCATATTGGCGACCTGGCTCGATAGATCCTCGATCAAGGGGTCTGCCTCCGTTCCAGCTGCGCCTTGGCGAACAGGAGCACTCGCCAGTCGCTGGATCAGCCGGTGTTGATCGCGAATGAGCCTGGATTGTTCTTCCAATTGGCGGGAGAGCTGCTGGATGCTGCTCTGCAGCGGTAACAGATCCTGCTCGGCAGCAGTAGCAGGCAGCTTGCCAGCAATGGCTTCGGCTAACAGATCATGATCAAGAGGAGCCGGCAACCCTTGTCTGAGTTCATCCCACAGCTCAGTAGGCTGCTCACCCAGTCTGCTAACAATCTCATCAACCAGATTATCCTGAGCAGGGATGGATGATTGCTGACCAAGACGATGGACGATCTCATCTACCAGCGCACTGGTATCACTCAGCCCCAGCTGCGGAGCCAAGCGCGCCACGATCTGGTCGATCATGGCATCAGTAGCGGGCAATCCCGCTGCACTCCCGTCACCCAAATTGAAACCACAGCTGGCAAAGGCGTGGCGCAGGGTGGTCATGCTCACCTGTTCCGGCCCCAATGCATTGGCTATCGCCTTGCAGAGGTTGGGCGCCAGCACGTACATAAACATGCCGGAAAGGTAGATATCCTTGTGAAAACGGCTCTTAGAGAAGTCAAACTCCTCGGTGCCATCCTGGATCTTGCGCGCCCGTTGATACCAGTTCTGCAATACCCCGACCGCATAGCGATCAGACTCCAGCGCACCCGGATCCATATAAATGGAGAAGGTCATGCGCTTGAGTTGACTACTCATCATCAACCTCGGCCATCACAGGAGCTTCACGATAGACTTCATCCTCTTCAGTGGTATAGAGGCAGATCTCGCGAGCCAGTGCTGACTGGGCATCGTCCAGCAGCTCTACACGGTCACCCAGGGTCGGATAGGCCACCCTGATCGCATCATAAATCAGGGAAGCACCGCCACCGACCAGATAGACACGGTTCGGGTTCTTGGCAAACTTTTTCGCTTCATGTGCAACCTGAGTCCCCAGTTCGTCGATCTTGTTCTGCATCTTCTCGAGGATCTTGGGGATCTGGCTCTCGTCGTTGACCACATCGCGCACAAAGCTCATGTCGTGGCGACGTTTGATAAACTCGTTGGCCACCAGATAGCTGGAGTCGCTGTCTGCTGCGGCCAGCGCTTTGCGGGTGGCGTCGGTGACCATGGAGACACCGATCTCGTTGTTGCCATACACATCGGAGACATCATCGAACTGGCCGACGATGATCCCCATATCCAACGTGGTGCCACCGCAGTCGATCACCAGCGTTTTAGTGAATTCGTTGCAGCCCGAGCCGATCAGGCGGGAAAGCGCAGCAGGCAGGCTCTCCGGCATCACTTCGACGCTGACGATATTGAACAACTCACCCTTGTTGAGGGAAATTGCGCGCATCAGGTTGCGGCGCTTCTTCTCTATTTTCTCTTCGTTGCGCTGGCAATCGTCCGGGTTATAGAACTCAGTAATGGGCAGGGTCACGGTAATGGCGACATCGCACGGCGTCACACCGGTCTGCAGCAGGGCATGATGAACGGAGAGCAGGTTGAGATCGTCGTACTGGTACTCCACATGGGTGGTCGCCAATGACTTGTCTGAGGTGGCATCGTAGGTGTACTTGGTGTTGCCTATCTCGTAGTTGTAGATCTTCTTGTCTTTGCGCAAGGCGGCACTCTTCCAATCCTTGCGAAAGGAGTTGGGAGAGATGATGGTCTTGAGCACCTTGTTCTCAATCCAGCTCACCTTGACGTTGGTCGAGCCATCATCGATGGCTATTTTCATTACTTCAGACATGAGGAAACACCTGTTGATAGAGCAAAATGGGTCCGATTGCTTTGCCTTCTGCCCTTGGCAAGGCGATCGGACCAATACACACACGGGTTAAAAGGACGACAAGTCTAATGGGTTTCTAAAATCCGGTGAAGCAAATGATTAAACCCTGAGGGATCTTCTGCCGGCCAGGCATGGTGGCCATTGGGGGTATGAATACTGGCGTTGGGCAGGGCGGCGAACTGCTCCACCCGTTTGGCGAGCGGCAAGTAGTCGTGACTGGTGGAGATGATGGCCACCGGCTGCCAGATGCTGCCAAGCCGTGCGCGTACCGACCAGCCGGGCAGCCCATCGAGCAGCGCCCGATAGGTCTTCTTTTTGTTGCTGCGCACGAAGCGCAGCCGAAAGGTGTGGCGCACCTGGGCGAGATCGGGTCCCGGGAAGAGCTCGCGCCCCAGCCACCAGGCAAGCGGGCGCATGCCAAACCAGCGCAGCCACTTGAGGCGCTGGGCGTAGCGTTCCTGCTCCTTGGGGGTCTCCAGCAAAAACTCGCTAAAGCCGTTGACCAGCACCAGCCCTCGCACCTTGTGCGGCAGTTGCAAGGCCAGCTCCAGCGCCACCATGGCCCCCAGCGACAATCCCACTACCCAGGCAGGCTCAGGCTGTTCATCAAGCCAGTTCACCACGTCGGCCGCCAGGGTCGCCACGTCGAACGGCCCCTCCTGCATGCTCTGGCCGTGGCCACGCAAGTCCAGCGCCACCACCCGGTAGTGTTCGGAAAAACGCTCTATCTGCGCCTGCCAGTCGAGGCTGGAAGAGCCAAGCCCGTGCAACAGCAATAGCAAGGGGCCCTCCCCCGCACTGCGCAGGGCAAGACCGTTGGATTTCATTACCTGATTGCGACGCATCAGTTCATCGCCTCTCGACTCATTGCCTGAACCATGCCCTGTTTATCCCGATAGTCACCAGCCAGCTTGCGGGCATATCCTCTGCGCTAGCCGGGTATGCCGCCCCACAATGTATCAGATCACCACCCATTCAACCTTCACTGACCAGACTGACCGCCTTGATATAGGCGTATATCTGCTGCTCCGGCGCCAGCGCCAGACGGGTGGCGGAGCGACTGGTGATCCGGGCCAGCAGTATCTGCTCACCCAGCGCCAACTGCAACAGGGTCTGGCCGGGGCGCACCTCGCGCACCGCCATCAAACGGGTGGTGAGACAGTTGGAGAGACTGGAGTGCTCGATAGGCGCCGTGGCGATCACCACATCCCGCCCCGCCACCTTGATCTGCAAGGGGCCACTCTCGTCCGGCATCCGGTTCATGGTGACCCGCAATGTCTGCTCGCCGAGCTCCAGGGTCGCCATCTGCTCGTCGTCATCGTAGTGGGCCAGGGTGGCATCCAGCATCACACCGGCATCGTCGCGACTGGCGAGCGACAGATCCGTGCGGGCAAAGATCTCGCTCGGCCTGCCTTGCGCTTCCACCCTGCCACCTTCCAGCAGCACCAGCTGATCGCAGAGCAGGCTCACCTCCTCCATGGCGTGGCTGACGAAGATCATGGGGATGCCGCTTTCGCGCTGCAACCCCTTGAGCACGTGGGCCTGATGGATGCGGCTGCGGCTGTCCAGCGCCGAGAAGGGCTCATCGAGCAGCAGCAGATCGGGCTCGGCCAGCAGCGCCCGCCCCAATGCTACCCGCTGGCGTTGACCACCAGAAAGCGCATGAGCAGGCTGCGCCAGCAGATCGGCAAAGCCGAGCCGAGCCGCCAGCACTTCGGGCTGCCAGCGTCCCCGCCCCTTGCGAGCCGCCAGCTGCAGATTGCCGAGCACCGTCAGATGGGGGAAGAGGCGCGAATCCTGAAACACCAGTCCGATACGGCGTGCTTCGGGCAGCAGTGCAGCGCACTCCCGATCGCGCCACCACAAGCGATCCCTGCTTTGACGATCGAGCCCGGCGAGGATGCGCAGCAGTGTGCTCTTGCCGCAGCCGGAGGGGCCAAACAGACCGAGAATGCCCTCCAGCTCCAAGGTCAGTGTGCAATCGAGGGTAAAGGGGCCAAACTCGCGCCGAGCATCAAGTTGCAAGGGATGGCGGTGCAGGGCGTTGCCCTGCGACATATTGGCTGGCTGGCTCATCCGAACAGTCTCCGCTGCCGGCGCTGCAATACGCCATAGACCAGCACCAGCATCACCAGCGAGAAGCCCATCAGGCCGCCCGCCAGATAGTGGGCGTTCTGGTAATCCATCGCCTCCACGTGATCAAACAGGGCAATCGAAAGCACCTGGGTCTCGCCGGGGATATTGCCGCCAATCATCAGCACCACGCCAAACTCCCCCAGGGTGTGAGCAAAGCCGAGGGCCGCCGCCATCACGAAGCTGGGCAGGGTCATCGGCAAAATGATGTGGAAGAAGCGCTCGACCGGCCCCAGCCCCAGGGTGGCGGCGGCTTCCAGCTCCTTGTTGCCCATGTTGACGAAGGCGGAGGTGAGCGGCTGCACCACGAACGGCAGCGAATAGAGGATGGAGGCAAACAGCAGGCCGAGAAAACTGAAGGCGAGCGGAGCGTCGAAGGTGTCGCGCCACCAGGCACCGAAGCCATATTCGGGGGAGAAGGCGAGCAGCAGATAAAACCCCAGCACAGTGGGGGGCAGCACCAGCGGCAATGCCACCAAGGCCTCCACCAGCGGCCGCAATCTGTGCTGGCTGCGGGACAACCACCAGGCCAGCGGCGGCGACAGCAGCAATAATATGCCGGTGGTACAGGCTGCCAGCTTGAGGGTGAGCCAGATCGCCAGCAGATCCCCTTCACTCATCAGATTCACTCCCAACGCCTGGTTCAGCACCAGACACGGCAAACGAGCCGCACTCCTGGTAGACCTGATCCTGAGTCAGGCAAGCCATCGCCAACAGATCTCTATTCATCGTCCGGCTCCCGGTTGAATGCAGCCAACGGCATGGCCTCCATCCTCATTGCAAAGAGTGGCCGACCCGAAGGCCGACCACTCAGGCTATCGTGCCAACCCCATGCCCTTATCAAGGCAGGGCATAGCCCGCTTCCTTGATGATGTGCTGACCCGGCCCCTTGAGCCAGGCGACCAGCGCCTCCACCGCGGCCCCTTTCTTCAATACCAGCCCCTGCTGCTCGATGGCGGGATAGAAGCTCGCTGGCACCGCCCAGGCTTCGCCGGTCTTGCCCGCTTCCACCAGATTGGCCCAGGCGACGAAGCCCAGCTCGGCATTGCCGGTATCGACAAATTGCCAGGTCTGGCCGATGTTGGCACCGGTCAGCAGCCGGTACTGCTTGGGATCGATCTTGAGATGGGTGAGGGTCGCCATGGCGGCGGCACCATAGGGTGCGGTGCGGGCATTGGCGATGGCAAGGTTGCCTTTCCAGCTGCGCAGGGTCGCCTCGTCAGGAGCCGGGCCACCCTTCTTCCACAGTCCCAGCTGACCGATGGCGTAGGTGAAGCGATCGCTCCCCTTGCCCTCTTTTTCCAACTTCTCGGGAGTCGCCACATCGGCGGAGAGGAAGAGATCGAACGGCGCGCCGTGACTGATCTGGGTGTAGAGCACCCCGGTCGCGGCAGACGAGATGGCCAGAGTGTGGCCGGTCTTGGCCGTGAACGCCTTGCCGATACGCTCCATGGTGCCCTTGAAGTTGGCAGCCACGGCCACCTTCACTTCATCGGCCTGCACGGCACCGGTATGCAAGGTGGCGGCGCAGACCCCTGCGATGACAACAGATAACAGCGGTTTCATTCCCTTTCTCCTGATGAGGCCCGAACATCCGCGCCCCTAAGCGGGGCCGTGGTTCCCGTTGAACCTGCGCCCCTCGTGATGAACAGGTCAGGCTTGCCAGCGGGCGGAGGCGGCGTTGTCGCTATCCTTGGCCTCGACCCAGCGTTGTACACCCTCGGCGGTCAGCTCTTTTTTCCAGAACGGCGCCCGAGTTTTCAAGAAATCCATGATGAAGTGGCAGGCATCAAAGGCGGCATCACGGTGGGCGCTGCTCACCGCCACCAGCACGATTTGATCGCCAAGCCACAGCTCGCCGATGCGGTGGATCAGGGTACACTCCTGCAGCGGCCAGCGGCGACGGGCCTCCTGCACGATATCGGCCAGCGCCTTCTCTGTCATGCCGGGGTAGTGCTCGAGGGCCAACCCCTTCACCTCCTCTCCCTGATTGAAGTCGCGCACCTTGCCAACGAAGGTGACGATGGCGCCACTGTCGGGGCGGGTGGCGAGACGGGCATACTCGTCGGCCAGCGAGAAGTCCTCCCGCTGCACCAGAATGCGATCTATGGGTGTCGTGGTTGCTTGAGACATGGCTCAGCCTCCGGTCGTTACTGGAAGGAGAGGGAAGAAGGCCACTTCGTCGCCACCGCACAGCTCAGTAGTGCGATCCACTGTCATTATCTCGCGCATCCTTAACCTCCGGTCACTGGGGGGAAGAAGGCCACTTCATCGCCATCATTGATGGGGGTATCGAGGGGCACCAGGGTCTGGTTGACCGCCACCAGCAGCTTGCCAGCTTCCAGCGCCAACGCCCACTTGTCGCCGCGCTCGCTTAAGCTGCTGCGCAGCGCTTCAGCGGTGGCGTAGTCACAGGGCAGGCTCAGCTCATCACAGGCCACCAGCTCTCTTACTTGCGCAAAAAACAGTATCTTGATCATGCGTTATCTCCTGCATTCGATCCCAACTGAAAGTGGCCGGACTTGCCGCCCTTTTTCTCCACCAGTCGAACCTGTTCGATCACCATGTCCTTTTGCACCGCCTTGCACATGTCATAGATGGTCAGCGCTGCAACCGATGCGGCCGTCAGTGCCTCCATCTCCACCCCTGTCTTGCCGGAGAGTTTGCAGAGGGTGCGGATATGAACCCTGTTTTGCTCAGGTAACGGCACTATCTCCACCTCGACCCTGGTCAATGCCAGCGGATGGCAGAGCGGGATAAGATCCGAGGTCTTCTTGGCCGCCATGATGCCGGCGATGCGGGCGGTAGCGAACACGTCACCCTTGTGGTGCTGACCGCTCAGGATCAGGGCCAGGGTGTCAGATGCCATGGCGACGAAAGCCTCGGCGCGGGCCTCACGTTCGGTGACCTGCTTGTCGGTCACGTCCACCATGTGGGCTTCGCCGCTTTGGTTGAGATGGGTCAGGTTCATCACGCTCCCCTTTAAGGCTGATATAGAGTTGGGATCAATGACTCGCGACTCAGAGATGGGCCACGAAGTTGCAGGGCTGGGTACGAGCATCGAGCTGATCCCGGATAAGCTGCTCCCAGCCGAGCTGGCAAGCACCGGGAGAACCGGGCAGGCAGCAGACCAGAGTACGATTGGCGAGCCCGGCCAGGGCACGGCTCTGCATGGCCGACCCTTCGATTTCGGCAAACGAGAGCTGGCGGAACAACTCGCCAAAGCCCTTGACGGTGCGATCAAACAGTACGCCGACCGCCTCCGGCACCCAGTTCTGATCAGTAAAACCCGTGCCGCCATTGATCAGCACTACCTGTATGGTTTCATCGGCAATCCACTGACTGACCCGGGAACGAACCTGATAAAGGTTGTCGGCTAGCAGGGCACGATCGGCCAGCTGGTGACCTGCTTCTGTCACGGCCGACACCAGGTAATCGCCCGAACTGTCATTGGCAATGGTACGACTGTCGGAGACCGTCAACACGGCGATCTTGAGAGGAATGAATGCGCTGTTTTTCTGTCCCATGGGCAGCTCCTGATAGCAAAAGACCGTGAGAAAAGAGAAGAAGAGAGTGGTCAGGATCTCGGCTGGCGGTACCTGCTCTCGGGATGGCCAGTGCCTGCTCGGGCACAACCTTGACCACCCGCTCACTCCCTGCGACTCACGGCGGCCCGATTCTACCAAAACTCGCGCAAGAGGGGGGATTTAAAGGAGGCACAAATACCGTTTCAAGCTGGCTGGCGGGAATATGAACAGACCGGACAACCCCGGTCTGTTCAAGATGACTTAAAAGCCCTTGACCCCCGTCATGTCAGGCAATTGGTGAGCTATGCCCTTGTGACAGTCGATGCAGGTGTTCTCGCCACTGGCCAGACTGGTGGAGTGCATCTGCGCCCCCCGCTTGCCTTGCAAAGAGAAGTCCATGTACTCGAAGTTATGGCAATTGCGGCACTCCCTCGAGTCTGTATCCTTCATGCGTTGCCACTCCCGCTCGGCCATTTCGCGCCGGTGCGACTCGAACTTCTCGCGGGTATCCACCTTGCCAGTCAACATGCCCCACAGCTCTTTCGAGGCCTGTACCTTGCGAATGATCTTGTAGGTCCACTCGTGAGGCACGTGGCAATCCGGGCAACTGGCCCGCACACCGGAACGGTTGGCATAGTGAATGGTGTCGCGGTACTCCACGAACACGTTGTCTTTCATCTCGTGGCAACCGACACAGAACTTCTCGGTATTGGAGGCTTCCATGGCGGTGTTGAAGCCGCCCCAGAAGATGACGCCACCGAAAAAGCCCATCAGCAGCAGCACCCAGAGGGCTGCCTTTGACGGTGACTTGAACGTGGTCCACAGACGCTGGATAAAGCCGGGTAATTTCATCTATGGGTTCCTCAGTTCAGTGCTTCGTTCACTGGAGTGTTAAAGGTGTTCCAGACTCGCTGAACAACGCCGAATAATGTCATCTGCGAACTCCTCAGTTCAGTGCTTCAACCGGTTTAAAGGTATTTTCCACCAGCGGCTTGGCATCCGCTTGCGGTACGTGGCACTGCAGGCAGAAGTAGCGACGCGGCGACACTTCACCCAGGGTCATGCCGTCACGGGTCTCAAAGTGAGTGGGACTGATCTTGGGGGCCTTCATCTTGCTGGCATTCTTGAAGCTGTGGCAGGCCAGACACTTGTTGACCTTGGTATCCACTTCATAGTTGCGAACATCGTGGGGGATCAGCGGCGGCTGATGCATGTACTGGCGATCGTAGAGATCCCCGTCCTTGCGAAAGTTCTTCAAAGGGGCGGCTTCAGCCTCCGTGGTGAGATCCGTGCTCCCCCGCTCGGATTTGATCCCCCCTGTGCTATTGGTGATCTCGGGGATGGCGGCCATCAAGGAACCCGCCATCAGGCAGGCCAGCATTGCTCCAATCAGCTTTTTCATTATGTGTTCTCCGACATTTTCTCTGCCTTGACGGCAAAACCTACAGTGATTTCAAAAACTTGCTCCGCGCAGACATCAATGCAACGGCCGCAGTTGGTACACTCTTGAGCCGCAATCAGGGGCCCGTGACCACGCTTGGCACCGTGAACGGGGCCGCGCAGAATGGGGCGCTCCGGGCAGACCGCATAACAATCCATGCAGTTGCTGCACCGCTCGCGTCCCTTGGCAGAAATTTTGATGAACCCGACCCGGTTGACCAGGGCATAGAAGGCCCCCACAGGGCAGAGATGACCACACCAGCCCCGCTCCACCACGAACAAGTCGAACAGGAAGATCATCGCCAACAGTGCCCAGCCAGCCCCCATTCCAAACAGCAGGCCGCGCATGGCCAAGGACACCGGATTGACCAGCTCCCACACCAGCACGCCCGCAATGGCCGGGGCCACCAGCACCATGGCCAGCAACCAGTAGCGCGTATTGCGACTGAACTGGCCATTGCCCTTGAGGCCAAGTCTGGCCCTGGCCCAGGCGGCGGCATCCGTGACGAGGTTGACCGGACAGACCCAGGAGCAGAACACCCGCCCCCCGACCAGCCAATACCCCAAGAGCACAATGACAGCCCCGATCCAGAGGGTGGTGATGGGCCAATGGCCCGCCGCCACCGACTGCAGCAGGGTCAAGGGATCGCTCAGCGGCACCGTTTCCAGCAACAGCGAGCTGGAGAGATTGCCCTTGAGGATCCAGACACCCGCCAGCGGCCCCAGCAGAAACAACCCCAGCACGCTGAACTGGGTCAGACGACGCAGTAGCAAAAAGCGGTGTGACCGCCACCAGCCGAGCCTGGCGCTGGCCTCTGCTCCCGGATAACGACTCATAACCCCTCCGGTTTACGGGTCGGCAGTGTAAGCCGCTCACCGATGAGTGACTTGCCCGCTTTGCGCTTCTCTTCCCAGCCGAGCCGGTAGTGATGGCCAAGCTCCCCTTTGGCGAGCTGGCGCGGCACCACCTTGATGGCGGACTCCTCCAGCACGCAGGCATGCTCGCACTTGCCACAACCGGTGCAGATGTCGCTGTGCACCGTCGGCAAAAACATGGCGTGTTTGCCGGTGCGCGGGTTGCGCACCAGTTCGAGCGAGATGGCCTTGTCAATCAAGGGACAGACCCGGTAGCAAACATCGCAGCGCAGGCCCAGATAGTTGAGGCAGGTCTCATGATCGATGAGCACAGCCACCCCCATTCGTGCCTGATCGATGTCGGTCATCCCCTGATCCAGGGCTCCGCTTGGGCAGGCCACCACGCAGGGGATGTCGTCACACATCTCGCATGGCACGGCGCGCGCCTGGAAATAAGGGGTGCCCGTGGTGACAGGTTCAAACAGCCGGGCAAGCTTGAGGGTGTCGTAGGGACAGGCGTCGACGCAGAGCCCGCAGCGCACACAGGCACTGAGGAACTCGGCCTCGTCGAGGGCTGCCGGCGGACGCAGTGCCTGGGCGGGCACCGCCTCTGCCTGCTGACGCGCCATTCCGCCCAGACCCACACCAAGCAGGCCCACACCGCAGGCCCCCTTGGCCATGTCGGCCAGAAACTGGCGGCGACTACGACTCATCTCGCGCTCCCCCGCCTTACGCCTTGACGACCTTGACGGCGCACTTCTTGTAATCCGTCTCTTTGGAGAGCGGATCCGTCGCATCCAGGGTCAACTTGTTGACCAGCTGGCTTGCGTCAAAGAAGGGCATGAACACCAGGCCTTTGGGCGGACGGTTGCGACCACGGGTCTCGACCCGTGTCTTCACCTCGCCACGGCGAGAAGAGACGATCACCTCTTCACCACGGCGTACGCCACGGGCCTTGGCATCTTCCGGATGCATGAAGAGCACCGCATCCGGGAAGGCGCGATAGAGCTCGGGCACCCGACGGGTCATGGTGCCTGTGTGCCAGTGCTCCAGCACACGACCGGTGGAGAGCCACATGTCGTACTCTTTGTCCGGCGCCTCGGCGGCCGGCTCGTAAGGCAGTGCGAAGATAACGGCGCGGCCATCGGGCTTGCCGTAAAAACGCACCCCCTCGCCCGCCTTCACGTAGGGGTCGAACCCTTCGCGATAGCGCCACAGCGTCTCCTTGCCATCCACTACCGGCCAGCGCAGACCGCGCGCCTCATGGTACTGATCGAACGGCGCCAGATCGTGACCATGGCCACGGCCGAAAGTGGCATACTCCTCGAACAGCCCCTTCTGGACGTAAAAACCGAAGGACTCGGACTCGTCATTGAACTCGCCCTTGCTCTGCTCTTTGGGGAACTGATCGACCTGACCATTGGCGTAGAGCACATCGAACAGTGTCTTGCCCTTGAGCTCGGGTTGTTTGGCGATAAGCTCCGCCGGCCATACTTCCTCTACCTTGAAGCGCTTGGAGAACTCCATCAGCTGCCACAGATCGGACTTGGCCCCTTCCGGCGGCTTGACCTGCTGGTGCCAGAACTGGGTGCGACGCTCGGCATTGCCGTAGGCCCCCTCTTTCTCCACCCACATGGCGGTGGGCAGAATAAGATCAGCCGCTTGCGCCGTGACGGTCGGGTAAGGGTCGGACACCACGATGAAGTTGGCCGGGTTGCGATAACCGGGCAGCGCTTCTTCGTTCATGTTGGGGCCGGCCTGCATGTTGTTGTTGCACATCACCCAGTAGGCATTGAGCTTGCCATCTTTGAGCATGCGGTTTTGCAGCACGGCGTGATACCCCACCTGCTCAGGGATAGTGCCTTCCGGCAGTTTCCAGATCTTCTCGGCAATGGCGCGGTGCTTGGGATCAGTCACGACCATGTCGGCGGGCAGGCGGTGGGCAAAGGTGCCGACTTCCCGCGCGGTACCGCAGGCAGAGGGCTGGCCGGTCAGGGAGAAGGGACCACTGCCCGGAGTGGAGATCTTGCCGGTCAGCAGGTGGATGTTGTAGCAGAGGTTGTTGGCCCAGACACCACGGGTGTGCTGGTTGAAGCCCATGGTCCAGTAGGAGACCACCTTCTTGCTCGGGTCGGCATAGAGCTGAGCCAGTTTTTCCAGCTTCTCTTTCGACACGCCACTGAGCTTGGAGACAGACTCCAGGTCGTAGTCCGCTACAAACTTGGCGAAGTCATCGAAACTCATCGGCGTGGAGTCGCCATTGCCAGGGTTTTTGGCCCTGGCTTCGGTCGGGTGCGTCGGACGCAGGCCATAGCCGATGTCGGTGGTGCCTTTGCGGAACTGGGTGTGCTTGTTGACGAACTCCCAGTTCACCTTGTCGTTCTGGATGATGTAGTTGGCGACGTAGTTGAGGATCGCCAGATCGGTCTGGGGCGTGAATACCATGCCGTTGTCTGCCAGTTCGAAGCTGCGGTGCTCGAAGGTGGAGAGCACATGCACCTGCACATCCGGGTTGGAGAGGCGACGATCGGACATCCGTGACCAGAGGATGGGGTGCATCTCGGCCATGTTGGATCCCCACAACACGAAGGCATCAGCTTGCTCGATGTCGTCATAGCAACCCATGGGCTCATCCATGCCGAAGGTACGCATGAAGCCAACCACGGCGGAAGCCATGCAGTGACGAGCGTTGGGATCCAGGTTGTTGGTACGAAAACCCGCCTTCATCAACTTGGCGGCGGCGTAGCCTTCCCACACTGTCCACTGACCGGAGCCGAACATGCCGACGGCGGTGGGGCCCTTCTCTTTCAGGGTCGCCTTGAACTTCTCGGCCATGATGTCGAATGCCTGATCCCAGCTGACGGGGGCAAAGTCACCATTCTTGTCGAACTTGCCATTGGTCATGCGCAGCATGGGCTGGGTCAGACGATCCTCGCCATACATGATTTTTGAGAGGAAGTAGCCCTTGATACAGTTGAGGCCGCGGTTGACCGGCGCATCCGGGTCACCCTGGGTCGCCACGACACGTCCATCCTGGGAACCCACCAGCACGGAACAGCCGGTACCGCAGAAGCGGCACGGGGCTTTATCCCACTTGATGGCGGTCTTGTCGGTACTGGTGATCAGGTTCGCCGCCAGGGTGGGGGCACTGACACCGGCCACGGCTGCGGCAGCTGCCACCGCGTTGGCCTTCATAAAGTCGCGTCGACTCAGCTTCATGACATCTCCTCGCATTGCGTAATCACATCAATGACAGCCATTGTGACGAGCCGCGCTGGCTCAACTTCATGGCGCTTTATTGCTTTTATCGGGCATCGTGAACCTCGCGGCTCCGGCCTCACGGCGTTTCTATTCTTTGCATTCGACATCGAGCTCATCGAACTGGTGGTAAATCAAGGCGGCGGACAGCACTCCCGGCATTGCCTGTATCGCATCAATGGCTGACATGATGGGGCGCTGGCTGGGACCTTCCAGCGTCACCACCAGCTTGCCCTCGTCACTGACAGCGTGGACCTCGGCCCCTTCAAGGGTCGCAATCTGCTGCGCGAGCTGGTGACGAAAGGGGGGTTGGGTCAGCACCACCAGGCTCGATACATGGAACTCTTGGTTCATTGTGGCTCCTGCTTCACACATACATGATTCATGTTGGAGCCTCGGTTCTGGGCGCACCAACCCGGATGCTGCCCACCGGGCAATCCATCACGCAGGCGCCACAACCGGTACACGAGGCGGTATCTATGCTGGGAGTCGGCACGCGGCCCAACATGGGAGAAAAGCGGATCGCACGGGTTTCGCAGCTGTCCTGACAGCGCTGGCAAAAGACCTGCGCACTGGCCAGACAGTTGGCTGCAATATGGGCTATGTATTGCCAAGGCGCCTCCGTCACGGAACGAAATACCGGCGCCTTGCAGGCTGTGACGCAGTCACCGCAGAAGGTGCACTCACCACGCAGGAAGTCCACAGCAGGGAAACCACCGTCACCCTTGATGAGGATCTGCTCCGGACAGGCCGTCAGACAATCACCACAACGGGTGCAGTCGGCCACAAAATCGGGCCAGGCGACGGACCAGGGCAACTGCACCTGAGGCTCGCTCGATGTCAGGCGTCCCCGAAACAAACCACGACGTGACAGGTTGACCCTATCCGGCATATCGACTCCTTCCTGGTGGTAACGTCTGGTGCCATATAGCGCACAAGCGAGTCTCATGACAGGCATTTTCAATACCTATTATAAGAGTGGGTGTATATTGCGGCCCTGACAAGTTCAGGGATATACCACCAGGGAGATAAACAGGGGGGATTATTGCGCTGGATCAAACCCTTGGCGCAGGAACAAAGAATGGGGGCAGGTCAAAATACCCCCATTTGAGGATTGCTTATTAATCGATGGCTATTTTTGTAGAGGGGTTGGCGGCTTAGCCGCCGATGGAAGCCAGATGAGGGGTCATACCGGCATTCCCTTCATGCAACCTGTGAGTGGCCGCCTTGCCGATGAGGGCCTGACGAATGCGCTGTTGCAACGCATCCTGCTGGCTGTCGGCTGACAGCAAGTCACGCAGTTCCACCCCGTTATCACCGAACAGACACAGGTGCAGCTTGCCCACCGAGGAGACTCTAAGCCGGTTGCAACCGGCGCAGAAATCCTTGCTGTAGGGCATGATGAGCCCCACGCCCCCCAACGAAGCCGGATGCATGAACACCTGCGCCGGACCGTCATCAGTACCGCGCAACTGCTGTACCCAGCCGCCATCCAGCAGCCGCTGCTTGATGAGCTCGCCGCTGGCGTGGTGGTCACGAAACAGGGTGTCCATCTCGCCGGTCTGCATCAGTTCGATGAAACGCAACTCGATGGGCTTGTGCCTGATCCAGGCCAGAAATGCATCCAGCTGATGGTCATTGAGCCCCTTGAGCAGCACCGCATTGATCTTCACCGATTTGAAGCCGGCGGCCAGCGCCGCCTCAATGCCATCCATCACCTCCGCCAGCTTGTTCTCACCGGTGATCTGGTGAAACTGGCGGGGATCCAGGCTGTCGACGCTGACATTGAGGGCGGTGAGGCCAGCATCGAACCACTCCCGGGCCCGCTCTTTCAAGCGATAGCCATTGGTGGTCATGGCCACCTTTTCGATACCCGGGGTATTGGCCACTGTCTCTATGATGGCGGTGAAATCACGACGCAGTGACGGCTCCCCCCCGGTCAGACGCACCTTGCGGGTGCCCATGGCGGCAAAGCCGGAGACAATGCGGCGGATCTCATCGAGAGACAGGAACGACTTTCTACCCTCGGGACGATAACCGTCGGGCAAACAGTAGGTACAACGAAAATTGCACACGTCGGTAACCGACAGGCGCAAATAGTAAAAACGACGGGAAAAACCATCTTGCAGTGGCAACATAAACACCTTTCCAAATACGGGAGGCTAGGGCATTTCTTTCCTGACCCTTACAGCTCGAACATCGGCTGACGGCGGCTTTCCCCTATCCCAAGGACTTAGGCAAAACAGCTCGGAGTTCATCTAGTTTTTCGATGCTAGCACAAGTTGGAGTACACTCCCACGCAACTTTATGGGGTTATTGCCAGAGGTCGGGGACGCCAGCCAGCATGGGAAAATGGTTCAAAGTACATTCGGTCAGCAGCGCCATCGGGCGTTCCATGGTACTCATTCTGTTCATGGCGAGCCTGATCGCCGTCGTGGCCATGGTGACCCTGTTTTACTCGGTGCCCGATGCCAAGGCGATCAACCTGTCGGGTTCGCTGCGGATGCAGGCCTATCGCATGGCCTATGAAATAGAGCAGGGCCAGCCAGTGCTGGGACGGCTCGATCAGTTCGAACAGACCCTGCATGCACACGAGCTGCAAGAGACACAGCGCTGGATCACTCCGGCCTCCCTGCGCCGAACCTATGGCGAGGTATTGCTGCAATGGCAGATGATGCGCGAGCACATCGAGAACGCCACCCCCAAACGCTACACCGACAATGCGGAACAGTTTGTCGCGGCCATCGATGATTTCGTCAATCAGATGCAGTACCACGTGGAGTTCAAGGTGCGCATGCTGGCATTGGCGGAGGGGCTGGGCCTGCTCTCCATCATCACCATCGCCTGGTTTACCGTACGCTTCACCCGTCAGCAAGTGGTGGCCCCGCTCAACCAGCTGGTCTATTGCGCCCGCCAGATCCAGCGCCAGGAGTTCGATCTCACCCTGCCTCCCCATTGCGAGAATGAACTGGGAGAATTGTCGGCCGCCTTCGTCACCATGGCAGATGAGCTCGGCAAGCTCTATCGGGAGCTGGAAAGCAAGGTAGAAGAGAAAACGGCCAAGCTGCAACAGGCCAACGACACCCTCTCCTTTCTCTATTCCACCGCCCAGAAGCTGCATGCGGCGCCGCTGAGTCGGCGCACTCTGCTCAAACTGCTGGAGCGGGCCGCGGCCCATCAGCACATAGACCATATCCGGCTGACCCGCTTTGAACACAACGCCATGCCGGACTACATCACAGGCCGCAAGGGCTGGCCCGGCGATCTCGACTCAGTGGTGAGCTTTCATCTGCAGATGGATGAGCAGGAGTACGGCCGGCTCGACATGATAAGCACTCACCCCATCGACGAGCGGCTGATGAAAAACTTCTCCATGCTGCTGGCCCAGGTGCTGCACAAGGATCAGACCCTGCTGCAACATCAACGGCTGTTGCTGATGGAAGAGAGAGCCGTCATCGCCCGCGAGCTGCACGACTCGCTGGCCCAGGCGCTCTCTTACCTCAAGATCCAGTCCACTCTGCTCAAACGCTCTTTTGCCAAGGGCGATACCGCCAAGGCAGAAGCGGCGATGCAGCAGATCGACGAGGGACTCAGCAGCGCCTACACCCAGCTGCGCGAGCTGCTGGGCACTTTCCGCCTCAGCATCGGCGATGCCAATCTGGGGGAAGCCATCAAGGTGATGCTGGAGCAGCTCAAGCCTCAGACCCAGGCCGAGATCAGGCTCCATTACGGTCTTGCTGATACGGATCTTGAAGCGGGTCAGCACATTCATATTCTGCAGCTGATCCGTGAGGCAGTGCTCAATGCCATCAAACATGCCAGCGCGCAAGTGATTGATGTTAGCTGTGAGACCCTCGCCGATGGTAACATTCAGGTTCAGATTTCAGATGACGGTGTTGGAATAGGGATCGCAAGCTCGGCGGTCAACCACTATGGCCTCAGCATCATGAATGAGCGTGCCAGCAAGCTGCATGGTCTGCTGACCATCAGCGAACAGCCGCCCAGAAGCACCTGCGTACATCTGACCTTTCCCACCAGCCTAACAAGAGATGCCTGATGGACGAGATGAAATATAGTGTTCTGGTCGTGGATGACCATCCCCTCATGCGCAAAGGGATTGTGCAACTGCTGGCCCTGGAAGAGAACATAGAGGTGATTGGCGAGGCGTCCAACGGCACCGATGCCGTCGCCATGGCCAAAGAGTCCGAACCGGATCTGATCCTGCTCGATCTCAACATGAAGGGGCTCTCCGGTCTGGATACCCTCAAGGCGCTGCGCACCGAGGAAGTCACCTCCCGTGTGGTGATCCTGACCGTCTCCGACGCTCGCCAGGACGTGGTCGCCCTGCTCAAGGCCGGCGCCGATGGTTACCTGCTGAAAGATACCGAGCCAGAGATGTTGCTGGCCCAGCTGGCAGACGTGATGACCGGCAAGCAGATCCTGAGCGAGCCGCTGCGTCCCTACCTCGAGAACATCTACGAGCTGGACCACCTGCAACAGAAGCTGGAAAGCTTAACGCGTCGCGAAATGCAAATCCTGCGCGAAATTGCAAAGGGGCTCTCCAACAAACAGGTCGCCTCTGTGCTCCATATCTCCGAAGGCACGGTCAAGGTTCACGTCAAGAGCCTGCTGAAGAAACTCGAGGCGCAAAGCCGCGTGGAAGCGGCTGTCATGTACCTGGAGCAGCGCAACTAACCTCCCCCTTCCCCACAAAAAGCCACCATTCGGTGGCTTTTTTCATCCTCTGGCACAGTCGCTGCATTGTCCTATTCAGCAACTACTCAATGGAGGACGGAACATGAAACTTCAACCTTTGGCATTGTTCCCCTTGCCTTCCCACATACTGCCTGGTGGCAAGCTTCCGCTGCGTTTGTTTGAACCGCGCCACCTGCAGATGCTCAAAGAGTCATTCATCAATGACCAGGGGTTCGGCATAGTGATGGAAGAGGCGACCACCACGGGTAAATCCGGGCGGATCCTGCCGGTCGGTACCCGGGTCAAGGTGACCGATTTTTATACCCTGAATGATGGTCTGCTCGGCGTCACTGTGCTCGGCATGGAACGCTTCTGCATTCATGAGATGGAAACGGACGAGATGGGATTGCGCCGTGCCAGGGTCGAAGCCCTGCCGAACTGGCCAAGCGCCCATTCAGACTTCAGTGACAAGCCGCTGGTCACCCGGCTGCGGGAAGTGTTCGAGCAGTATCCCGAGCTCGATGAGCTCTATCCGGACAAGCAGTTTGACGATGCAGCCTGGCTCTGCCAACGCTGGCTCGAGATCCTGCCCATGCCGATCTATGAAAAACAGATGTTGATTGCCAAACAAAATAGCGAAGCGGCTCGTCAATTCTTGCGCCGACTGATCGCACAGTGAGTCAAAGAGTCTTTGCAAAATGCGAATATTCCCACAATGAAAATAACAATTTCGCATTTTGCAAACAGCGGATAACAATAAAAACAGACAATACCGCTGCAAGCCGCATAAACAGGTTCTGAAAAAGTTGGCACGACTTTTTCATATAGAACAGTACAACCCGATTTATCCCGTGCTCTCTTCAGTATTTGCTGAAGAATTGGTCAACCACCCAGGTTGACCATTTTTTTTACCTGCGATCCGGCAGTTCGGGATGAAAATAGCGTTGCAGGCACTCTCTCAGCCGCATCAGGCTGATGGGTTTGGCCAGAAAGTCATCCATTCCCTGAGCCAGACAACGAGCCCTGTCTTCGGCCATGGCATTGGCCGTCAAGGCGACGATGGGCATCTTGCAGCCCAGCTCCCGCAGGCGGCGAGTCGCCTCCAATCCATCCATCTGCGGCATCCGCATGTCCATCAGGATGAGATCCGGCTTTTGCTCCGCCACCTGGGCCAGCGCTTCCAGACCATTGGCCGCCAGCCGCACCCGGGTCACCAGTTTTTGCAGCATGAGCGAGACCACCAGCTGGTTGACCGGGCTGTCTTCCACCACCAGCACATCCAGATCCTGAATGGGCAATTGATCCGGCTCGGGCCGGCTGCTGCACTCGCATGGCAGCGCCATGCCGGGCAGCTCGAACCAGAAGCAGCTGCCCTGACCAGGGGCACTCTGCAATCGGATCTCGCCGCCCATCAGCTCCACCAGCCGTTTGCTGATGGCCAGCCCCAGGCCGGTGCCCGAGAAGCGACGGGTTGCCGAGCTGTCGACCTGAGAGAAAGGCTCGAACAGGAGCGCCTGATCTTCGGCCGAGATACCGATGCCGGTGTCGGTGACCGAGACTCGCAGCCGCTCATGGCGCCAACCCAATTGCAAGGATACGCTGCCCTGACTGGTGAACTTCACCGCATTGCCGAGCAGGTTGCTGATGACCTGTGACAGGCGTACCGGATCCCCCTGCAACTGGGGGGGCACTGCCTCATCCACCAGCCAGCGCAGGATAATCCCCTTGCTACTGGCACGCGCTTGCAGCGGCTCGATCAGGGATTGGCACAGCTGGGTCGGGTGCAGGGTCTCGCAATGAAATTCCAGGGTATGGGATTCGATTTTCGAGAAGTCGAGCACATCGTCGATGATGGTTTGCAGCAGGCGTGCCGAGTGGGTGGCATGTCCCAGCAGAGTCTGCTGCTGGGGTTCAAGCTGGGCGTGCTGCAACAAGTCCAGCATGCCCAGCACCGCATTCATGGGGGAACGAATTTCGTGGGTCATCATGGCCAGAAACTGCGACTTGGCGCGGTTGGCTGCCTCGGCCTCATCTCGCGCCCGTGCCAATTCCTGCTCGCGGCGGATCTGGTTGCCCACATCCCGCGCAGTCCCCCGATAGCCGATGAATACACCGGCGGCATCGAAGCAGGGCTCGGCGTTGATCTCCATCCAGCAGGGGCCCTTGACCAGGCTGACCTGGGCCCGTACCGCCCGCACCGGCAGATGCAGCGCGATGAGACGACGGTACTTGCCCCACTCGGGATCCCGTCTGTCATAGGCGTAATCGTAGAGGCTCTGGCCGGGCTGATGCACCAGCACGTCCCCGTGATAGCCGGGCGCCGACACATAGCTGAGCCTGTGCTCTGTGTCCGTCTCCCAGAACCAGTCGGAGGCCATGCCAGCAAAGCTGCGAAAACGCTGTTCGCTGGTCTGCAACGCCAGGGTCTTGAGTTCAACCTGTTCTTGCAACCGGGCACGATAGGCGATGTTGACCAAGGCCTGGGAGATGAGCGGGCGGCAGCGCTGCATCGCGGCCTTGCTCTTGAGATCGAAGGTACCCATGACGGCGTGACGGCAGATGAGAACACCGGAGAAACCGGGGGCGCGCAGCCCCGTCATCATGACGCTGGCCCAGCCGGATACGTGGGCCAGCGGCGCCAGCTCAGGCAATTGGGTGGGATCATAGATGACCAGTGTTTCCCCCTCGATGGCGCGGGAGAAGAGGGGCGTCAGCTGCCAGTCCCGACCCACTTCGCCATCCTGGGTACTGAGGTGAGTGACGCCGACATCCCCCTCCCAGGCCACCACGTCTGCATGTTCGAAACCGATGAAGGGCTTGAGCACCTGGATCAGACTGTCCAGCACCTGCTCCAGGGTCTGGGCATCGGCCAGCGTAGCCACGCCACACAGCAGGGTCTGCGACTCTTGGCGATATTTGGCCTCGCGTTCCCGACAACGCACCAGCTCCACCAGCGTGGTCTGCAGCTTGTCCCCGAGGGCTTCCAGTTCGGTGTTACCTATCATCTTGTTTCCAGCGCCATATATCAGCTGTCGAGGAAGATCACGCTCGATACCATCAGGTTGCCGTGTGCCAGCTCACCGTGGGGTAAACGCCCCTGCTCACCGAAGGTAAACGGGGTAATGAAGGGGATATCCCCCAGCCGTGTGTGAAATTGGTCGACGAATTGGCATAAGCTATCACCAAGAGCCAAGCGACAACCAGCACAAAAGATCACTAGGGCCCCGAACGGCCGCATCTCTGTGGTCATGCCGTATTCGGGTTCGATGCGGGTCGCATTCAGACTCCGCTGCAACAGCCCCTCCTGGCTGCTGTACATCAGCAGCAATTTCTCCCCGATCTGGGTATCGGTAAAGAGGCGCAAACCGCCCCCTTCTGTCACCGCCTCCGGGTGGGAGAGCTTGTAGTAGGGCATGTCGTCCAAAGTGCCCACCTGACGAGCCAGCGGCGAGAGCGTTGTCTCCCGCAGTATGGGCCCCACAGGCCAGGGTGTGGTTCGTCCAATCCAGCGGGCATAGACCTCGGCGGCAGGCGCATGATCAATGGTGAGGATCTCCCGTCCTGCCAGGGCGGTAATGGTGCCACGATGCTCGGTAGGGACATAGCTGGAGTGGAACTGGAACGCCAGCTGGCACTCAGGATAGAGCACGGCCAGCGCGACGCCCTCGCGGGCACTGCCCTCATCCCAGCACAGCTGCCAGTCACCGCCGACGCTGTTGTCTGCCGCCGAGCCCCCCACGACAGGGACGGTCGTGCCCAGCTCGGCTTCGATGCTGGCAAGCATCGCCTCCTCCTGACCCGGGCTGGCGTGCAACAAGATGAGCTGGGGCAATTCGCCGGGACGCCCGCCATCGGCGATGGCACTGCGCAGCAACTGGCGCACATCCACGTCATCACCCGCCTGCCCGGCCACCCCGTAGGCACCCTTGTCATCATAGAGAGCCGCCACCGCCAGCCCGAATCCCTGACGAGCGTGGTGCCCTGTCTGGGTCATGACACCGCCGCAGGAGCTGCAACCTATCAGTCGAGTGGTTGGAAACTGCTGTTTGAGGTGACGACGCAGTTCCTCGGCATCGTGGGCTTGGGTAAAATAGACCAATAACAGCGAAGGGGAATGGGGTGCTTGAGCGAGCAGCCGCTCACTGACCTGCCGCGCAGCCAGCAGGGAGGTCTCTTCAAGAGAGTGAGCCGTCAGAAAGTTCAACACCATCTCCTAGTTGTTCATGATGCTGGAGGTAAGCAAAAATCATACCTTAATCAAACAATTATCCCGTTTCGTCGGCTAGAATAGCCCTCGATTGAGCCCAACCACAGGACAGCTGCATGTGGCAGAAAAATATCAATGACTTTGACCGGGTCGTCGCCATCGGTGGTGGCCACGGCATGGGCCGTGTACTCTCCTCACTCTCGTTTCTCGGCCAGCGCCTGACCGGTATCGTCGCCACCACGGACGACGGCGGATCCACAGGACGGCTGCGCAAGAGCCAGGAGTGCATCGCCTGGGGAGATCTGCGCAACTGCCTCAATCAACTGGTCACCGACCCCAGTATTGGCAGCCTGCTGTTCGAATACCGCTTCGCCGGCCGCGGCGAGCTTGCGGGCCACAACCTCGGCAATCTGATGCTGCTGGCGCTCGACAACCTCTGCGTACGCCCTCTTGATGCTATCAAGCTCATCAGTGACATGCTGAAAATAGAGTCACAATTGTTACCCATGTCAGAATTTCCTACCGATCTGTGTGCCCACACAGTCTGTGGCAACCAGATCCTGGGAGAGGTCTCCATCGATCAACTCGATACGCCTCCTCTCTCCCTGAGCCTGAGCCCGGAAGTACCGGCGACTCGCGAGGCAGTGCAAGCCCTGGCTCAGGCCGACATGATCATCCTCGGACCCGGCAGCTTCCTCACCTCCATCATGCCGCCCCTGCTGCTGGCCGAAGTGGCACAAGCCATCAACGAGAGCGATGCCATGCTGGTGTTCATCTGCAATCTGGTGGCCGAAAATGGCCCTGCCAGCCAGTTGAGTCTGCTCAATCAGTGGCGCTGGCTGGAATCACGGGTCGGTGCAGGCCGTGTCGATGCCATTCTGGCACCAGCAGGGGAATATCCTGTCGAGCTGGCCAGTCAGCTGATCCAGGCCGAACTGGGTGAGGCTGACCTCCCCCATCGCCACGATCGGCTGAAACTCAAATTGGCGCTGGATAGGGTTATCCAGCAACTGATCAATCAACGCTAGTAACTGGCAAAGACGCGCAGCGATGAACACGGGGGTCACTGCGCAACAAGCTCAGTGATAGTTGGCAAGGTGGGAGAGAACCTGAGGCAGGGATTGCTCCAGCTGGGTCAGCAAGCGGGCAACCTCGTCGGCATCTTCGTGCTTGCAGGCCAGCTCCAGTGCCACCACCTGCTGATAGCTGAGCTGGGCACCGTAGCTGCCGCAGGACGATTTCATGCTGTGGGCAAGCCGGGCCAGCGCAGGCCAGTCCCGCCGTTCATAGAGAGGCCGAAGCTGGGTGAGCTGCTCACCCACCTCCTCGATGAACACCGAGATCACGACCGGCATCATCTCCTGACCTATATCTTCCGCCAGCTGACGCAGCACCTTCTGATCCAACCATTCCATTCCTCAGCCCTCTCTGGTGGTATTCAAACAGACCATACTATAGATGCCCGGCGTGACAGCGTCATCCCTCACCCATATTCACTTGCTGACCGGCAAACGGTGGAGAGAAGGAAAGTGTGATCGAGCTCTATTAATTCGGTGAGAGGCAGGCGTTATTGAAATATAAATATTGCCAATAAATTAACATTTAAATAACAATAAAGGCCGTGAGAATGATGCAGCTCAGCAACACCTCTCTCATCCCTTTTTGCCTGTATGGCTGCTGCGAAGAACCAGGGTAGGATTCTACCCTGGTATTTTTTTACATTTAAATCAGACGATTACCGAATCTAACTGCCGCATACTCTCTCACCAAGGCGAAACAGGCTGAACTCGCCGGGCGCCATTTTGACCCAATTTTCATTGCCAGTGAGCGGACGGGTCGCCACCAGGGTGACCACATCATCCGGGGTTGTCTCGCTCTGAAAATCGATGGCTACATCTTCATCCAGCAGCCGGGCCTCGCCAAACGGAGCACGCCGGGTGAGCCAGTGCAGGTTGTTGCTGCAATAGGTCATCACAAACTCCCCATCCGACAGCAGCATGTTGAATACCCCGAGTCCGCGCAATTCATCGCACAGGGTCGCCAGATAGCGAAACATGGCGGGGAAATTGGCGGGACGCTTGGGGTATTTCTGCTCCAGTCGGTTGAGCAACCAGCAAAAAGCATGTTCGCTGTCGGTGTCTCCCACCGGACGGTGCCGCCCGGTTGCAAGTCGCTTGTAGCCAGTCAGCTGGCCATTGTGGGCAAAGGTCCAGTAGCGGCCCCACAGTTCACGGGTGAACGGATGGGTGTTTTCCAGCGACACGCAGCCGCGGTTCGCCTGCCGGATATGGCTGACCACGGCGCGACTCTTGATGGGCAACGCCTGTACCAGCTTGGCTATCGGCGACTGGGCACTGGGCTCGGGATCCTTGAAGGTGCGAAACCCCCTCCCCTCATAGAAGGTGATCCCCCAGCCATCCTTGTGTGGCCCCGTCTTGCCGCCGCGCAGCATCAGACCGGTAAAGCTGAAGCAGATATCGGTCGGCACATTTGCACTCATGCCGAGCAGTTCGCACATAACCAGCGGACTCCTTGTTACTTGGCCATCTCTTTTTCGACCAACTGGATCAGGATATGAATCACCTTGATGTGCACTTCCTGAATGCGGTCGGCATAACCAAAGTGCGGCACCCGGATCTCGACATCGGCCAGACCCGCCATCTTGCCACCATCCTTGCCGGTCAGCGCTATCACCTTCATGCCCTTGGCATGGGCGGCTTCGATGGCCTTGAGGATGTTGCCCGAGTTGCCACTGGTGGAAATGCCGAGCAAGACGTCACCGCGACGACCGACCGCTTCCACATAACGGGAGAACACATAGTCGTAGCCAAAGTCGTTGGAGACGCAGGAGAGGTGGCTGGGATCGGAAATGGCAATACCGGCATAGCCTGGACGGTTCTCGCGATAACGGCCCGTCAGCTCCTCGGCAAAATGCATGGCATCGCAGTGGGAGCCACCATTACCACAGGAGAGCACCTTGCCTTCCTGTTTAAAGGAGTCTGCCAGCAGTTTGGCGGCTGCCTCTATGTTCTTCAGATTCTGCTCATCTGCCAGGAACGCCTGGAGCACGCCAGCAGCTTCGGTCAATTCATTGCGGATCAGTTCTTGGTACATGATGTCTCTTCCAAAATGTGGGCGGCGTCATTGTCGCACAAGCCAATCCAATCGTCGCCCCCCAGCCAGCCAAGATGCCGCCTGCAGGACGTTATGCCGCTCACAGCGTGAAGGTAACGAGCTTGTAAACAGCTTGATAAGTTTGTGCGTATGAATTACAACAGGGGCCATATCCAACAGGTCAGACCTCTGGATCAGTTAATCTACTGCTTAGCCAACTTCGGCAACTCATGCAAGGAGCGAAAAATGACGACGACCCTCACTCTGCTCGGGGTGATCCTGGTGATCGGCGCCATGGCTTATCGCCGGGCGTCTCTGTTCACATCCACGCTTGCCACGGCCGCCGCCCTGGTCGCTGGCACCCTCTATGGCCATGTCCCCCTGCTGGTGTGGGCACTGTTCGCCGTGATTGCCATCCCCCTCAACCTGGTGGATTTTCGCCGCAATCAGCTGACCAAGCCGCTGTTCAAGATCTACAAGTCGATCATGCCGGAGATGTCCCGCACCGAGAAGGAAGCCATCGAAGCCGGGACCACCTGGTGGGAAGCGGACCTGTTCGCCGGCAACCCGAACTGGAAGAAGCTGCACGCCATCCCGGTCAGCGTTCTGTCAGCCGAAGAGCAAGCCTTCATGGATGGTCCGGTTGAAAACGTCTGCCGCATGGTCAACGACTGGGAAGTGACTCACGAGCGGGCCGATCTCTCCCCCGAGGTGTGGCAATACCTGAAGGACAACAAGTTCTTCGCCATGATCATCAAGAAGAAATACGGTGGTCTGGAATTCTCCGCCTATGCCCAGTCCTGTGTGCTGCAAAAACTGTGTGGCGCCAGCGCCGTGCTGGCCTCCACAGTTGGCGTCCCCAACTCCCTCGGCCCGGGTGAACTGCTGCAACATTACGGCACCGATGAGCAGAAAGACCACTACCTGCCCCGCCTGGCGGTAGGCAAAGAGATCCCCTGCTTCGCCCTGACCAGCCCGGAAGCGGGTTCCGACGCCGGCTCCATTCCCGACTTCGGCATTATCTGCAAGGGTGAATGGGAAGGGGAAGAGGTGCTTGGCATGCGCCTGACCTGGAACAAGCGCTACATCACGCTCGCCCCTATTGCTACCGTGCTGGGTCTGGCCTTCAAGCTGCGCGACCCGGATCACCTGCTGGGTGACGAAGAGGAGCTGGGCATCACCTGTGCCCTGATCCCGACCCACATCAAGGGGGTCGAGATAGGCCGTCGTCACTTCCCGCTCAACGTGCCGTTCCAGAATGGTCCGACCCGTGGCGAAAATGTGTTTGTACCGCTCGACTTCATCATAGGTGGCCCGGCCATGGCCGGTCAGGGCTGGCGCATGCTGGTCGAATGCCTCTCGGTTGGCCGTGGTATCACGTTGCCCTCCAACAGCACGGGCGGCGTCAAGATGCTGGCCCTGGCGACCGGCGCCTACAGCCGCATCCGCCGCCAGTTCAAGCTGCCCATCGGCAAGATGGAAGGCATTGAAGAGCCGCTGGCACGGCTCGGTGGCAACGCCTACATCATGGGCGCTGCCGCCAACCTGACAGTGACTGGTATCGATCTGGGGGAAAAACCCTCGGTCATCTCCGCCATCGTCAAATACCACCTCACCGACCGTGCCCAGAAGTGCATCATAGATGCCATGGACATCCACGGCGGCAAGGCCATCTGCATGGGCCCGAACAACTATCTGGCCCGTGGCTATCAGGGAGCCCCGATCGCAGTGACAGTAGAAGGGGCCAACATACTGACCCGCAGCATGATCATCTACGGTCAGGGCGCCATCCGCTGCCACCCCTATGTCCTGCCGGAGATGCTGGCAGCCAGCCATCCGGACAAGGAGCAGGCGCTGAAGGATTTCGACAAGGCCATGTTCAGCCACGTCGGTTTTGCCATCAGCAACCTGGTGCGCAGTTTCTGGCTGGGCTTGACCGGTGCTCGCTTCGCCGCAGCCCCTTACAAGGACCAGACCAAGGGCTATTACCAGCAGCTCTCCCGCCTCTCGGCCAACCTGGCGTTCCTGTCAGACATGGCCATGGGCACCCTGGGCGGCGAGCTCAAGCGCAAGGAGCGCGTCTCCGCTCGCCTCGGTGACGTGCTGAGTCAGCTCTATCTGGCCTCAAGTGCCCTCAAACGCTATCAGGATGAGGGTCGTCAGCAGGCGGATCTGCCACTGCTGCACTGGGCACTGCAAGATGCCATGTTCAAGGCGCAAGAGGCGATCGATGAGCTGCTGCGCAACTTCCCGAACCGCTGGATTGGCCTTGCGCTGCGCGTCATAGTGCTGCCCCTTGGCCGTGACATGAAGCGCCCGAGCGACAAGCTGGACCAGCAAGTGGCCCGCCTGCTGCAAACGCCGAGCGAGACTCGCAGCCGACTGGCACAAGGTCAATACCTGACCCGCGAAGAGGGCAACCCCTTCGGCTTGCTGGAACAGGCGCTGGATGACGTGCTGGCGGCCGAACCGCTGTTTGACAAAGTATGCAAAGCTGACAGTATCAAGCGTCTGTTTATGCAACTGGACAAGGTGGCGGATGCAGGTCTGGCGCTCGGTGTACTCAACCAGAATGAGGCCGACTTGCTGCGCCGGGCCGAAGAGAGCCGCCTGCGTACCATCAACGTTGATGATTTCGACCCCATCGACCTGGTTGCCAACAAGGCCCTGTTCGAACCATCGGCCTATCACAGAGCTGCCTGATACGCAGAAAACGAACCTGACGCCTCCCATGTGGAGGCGTTTTTTATGGACCTGGATCACGATGACAACAAAGAGATTTCACAGATCAAATTTTATTTCTCAATAAGTTTCCTATCCTTAGTGAAGCAGTTAATGTAAGCACAGGATCCCAAACAGGATTGCATGATGGATGACCAAATCCTGATTATTGACGATGACGATCTGCCCCTTCAGGAACAGCAGCAAGCTGGATGGAAGGTGATGATTGTGGATGATGAGCCCGAAGTGCATCGCATCACCAAGATCACCCTGAGCAAGTTTGAATTCGATAACAAACCCATTGAATTTTTGCATGCTTATTCAGCTGCCAAGGCCAAGGAGTTGCTCGCCAAGACCCCGGACGTAGCTTTGTTGCTGCTCGACGTGGTCATGGAAGTCGATCACGCCGGTCTCGATGTGGTCAAATTCGTGCGCGAAGATCTGCAAAACAAGATGGTGCGCATCGTGCTGCGAACCGGGCAACCGGGACAAGCGCCGGAAGATGATGTGGTCACCAACTACGACATCAACGATTACAAGGACAAGACAGAGCTCACCTCCCAGAAGCTGCGCACCCTGCTGCGGGCCAGCCTGCGTTCATACCGCGACATCCGTACCCTGGAGAGCAATCGCCAGGGACTGGAAAAGGTCATTGAGGCTTCCAAGGGGATCTTCGAAAAACGGGCGCTACGCCAGTTTGTCGAGGGCGCGCAGGAACAGCTCAGCGCTCTGCTCAATCTGGAAGAATCCCAGATCTATGACGTGAAGCAGCTTGCCTATGAGGTGAGGGATCAGATCCTGGAGCCTCTGCTGCCCGGCCACCCGTCCGTGCGGCTTGTCGATGCTCCTGCTATTTTGCGTCAGGCCATGACCAATCGCGCCAACGTTTATGATGGCAACCAGATGGTGCTCTACTGTCAGAATCCCCGCCATCACCTGTTGTTTCACATCGAAACCACCCGTCAGCTCAGCCAGATGGACATGGGGCTGCTGAGCCTGTTTACCGAAAACATCATAGTGGCGCTGGAGAACATCCGGCTCAACGAGGTCATTGCAGATAACCAGCGCGAGATCATCTATCGCATCGGCGAGCTGGTGGAAACCCGCTCCAAGGAGTCCGGCCTGCACGTCAAACGGGTTGCCCTCTACACTGAGCTGCTCTGCCAGCTGCTTGGCATGAGCGAGGAGCAGAGCGAGCTCATCAAGCGCGCCTCTCCCCTGCACGATATCGGCAAGGTCGGGGTCCCGGATGCCATCTTGCACAAGCCAGGCAAACTGACTCCGGAAGAGTGGGAGATCATGAAGACCCATGCCCAACTGGGGCAGGACATGCTCTCCGGCAGCGACCTGGCCCTGTTCCAGATAGGTGCCACCATAGCCGGTAACCACCACGAAAAGTGGAATGGCAGCGGTTATCCCCGCGGTCTCAAGGGAGACGATATTCCGCTGGAGGGACGAGTCGTGGCGCTGGCCGACGTATTTGATGCTCTCGGGTCGGATCGCTGCTACAAGAAGGCGTGGCCGCTGGACAAGGTACTGGCGCTGATAGAAGAAGAGAAGGGACAGCACTTCGATCCCCAACTGGTGGAGCTGATGCTGGCCAATCTGGACAAGTTCCTCGAGATCCGAGACCAGCACAAGGATATCTACGTCGGGGATCATTGACCCCTTTCACACCCGTGCACCAACTGCCGCATATAAAAAAGCCGCCTCAACAGGCTAATGCCAGTCAGTTAAGCCTGACTGGCATTGTTTTTATTGGCTTTTTTACACTGTATTTCTGTGGCCTTGGCTTCACGCAGCGGGGGTAGCTTCGTTCCCTTCGTGCCGGCAGCACAAACTGCCCCGCCTGCTGCTCCAGCTCCGCCACCCGCTTCGGGATATTTCCCG
>NZ_JAACFW010000035.1:0-37260 GCF_029237245.1 Aeromonas sp. 5HA1 | reverse complement strand
TGGATATCTACAACGTGGAGCGGCCGCATCATGCGTTGAAATACAGAACCCCCGATGCAGTACATCGGGGGTTCTGAGTGGAGAAATGCTAGCCGAAAATGTGTAAACCTATTTCAGGACTAGACACTCTTTTGCCGCCAGATATAAAAAAGCCCGGGTCAGTGACCCGGGCTTTTTGCTGCGGCTTGCGTCAAGAGAAGCAAGCTTGCAAGACGTAGAAAATGGCGATGGCCAGGATGGCTCCTGCGGGCAGGGTAATGATCCAGGAGACCACTATGTTGCGCAGCACACCCAGATTCAGTGCCGCAATACCGCGCGCCAGACCGACACCCATGACGGCACCGACCAGAGTCTGGGTGGTGGAGATGGGCAGACCGGTACCGGAGGCAATCACCACGGTCGCGGCAGTTGCCAGCTGGGCGGCGAAACCACGGCTCGGGGTCAGGTGAGTGATACCGGTACCGACCGTTGCCATTACCTTGCCGCCCATGGTCGCCAGACCGATGACGATACCTATGCCGCCAAGGGGCAGGATCCACCATGCGATGGAGGACTGACCGGCGATCTCGCCACCTGACGCCACTATGGAGGCGACAGCAGAGAGCGGACCTATGGCGTTGGCCACGTCGTTGGAGCCGTGAGCAAAGGCCATGGCACAGGCAGTGATCACCATCAGGATGCCAAATACCTTCTCCACGTTGGCGAAGTGCATCTTGCTGTCATCTTGCGGGTTGTACTTCTGGCCGCGAATGTAGAGCCAGCCGGCAAACGCCACGGCGATGGAGATGGCGACGGATAGCATGATCCCTTCGCCGTCGGTGAGGTGCAGACCGACGTGGGTCAGCCCCTTCTTGATGGTGACCAGACAGATCACCAGCGCTGTCAGGAACATGTAGAAGGGCACGTAACGCTTGGCGTTGGCCAGAGGATCATCTGTGTTGAAGATGAGCTTCTGCACGCTGATGAACATGAAGTAGGCGATGATGCCGGAGATGGCCGGAGTGATAATCCAGGAGCCGACGATGCCGCCGAACTTGCTCCATTGCACCGCTTCCGGACCAATGCTCACCATCGCAAAACCGACGATGGCGCCAATGATGGAGTGGGTGGTCGAGACAGGCCAGCCAAAGTAGGAGGCCAGGATCAACCAGGAGCCCGCCGCCAGCAGAGAGGCGATCATGCCGAGCACCAGCAGATCCGGTGTATCGGCAAAGGCATTGGTATCTATGATGCCATTGCGGATGGTGGCGGTCACTTCACCGCCCGCCAGATACGCACCGGCAAACTCGAAGATCATGGCGATGATGATTGCCTGACGGATAGTCAGGGACTTGGTGCCGACCGATGTGCCCATGGCGTTGGCCACGTCATTCGCGCCTATACCCCAGGCCATCAAAAAGCCGAACAAGGCCGCCACGAGCACCAGAGTAGTGCCGTAATTCGCGATAATGTCCATTAATAGTGTTTACCCAGTCAGTCGATTACGAACGAGCCAGCATCAGTTCCAGACGGGCGCCAACGCGCTCGGCCTGGTCTGCCAGGTCACCTACCCATTCGAGGATCTTGTAGAGGAACATAACGTCGATCGGATTGTACTTCTGCTCAACGGCTTGCAGCTGTTGGCGCAGCCCGATCTGCATGGTGTCAGTATCGTCCTCGATAAGATCCAGCTGGTGGATCATCTCGGCAACCATTTCAACTTCTCGTCCTTTGAAGCCGGTTTCGAGCAGCTCATCGAGTTCTCCGATGGCTTTTTCGGCTTGGGCGGTCGCATCGATACAACGTTTGAGATAGGCCATGAAATCGGCGCGCATCTCGGCAGGGAATTCCATTTTACGACCAAGCATGCGACCGGAGATATCCTTGGCACGGTTGGCAATCTTGTCTTGCTGAGTCAGCAGCTCCAGCAGGTCGGTACGGGCGACCGGCAGGAAGAGACCACGAGGCAGTTTCAGACGAATTTCACGTTTGAGGATGTCCGCCTCTTTTTCCAGCTGGGCGATATGTTCCCGAATCTTCTCGGCATCTTCCCAACGGTCTTCGGCCACGGCATCAAAGAAGGGGATGAGCTGCTCGCAGCACACGTGAACCTTGACGATATGCTTCTGTAACGGCTTGATGGGGGACTTGGCAAAAAGCCCCAAAATAGTATTTACTGGCATGGTCAAACCTGTGTCGGTGAAAAAACACTCGATACGATGTTATGAGGCGCGCAGGATAACCGAACTGCGCCATCAATAAAACCGTGAATTAATCCTGATGTATCGCAGGCATTATATCCTCGCGTTCAGTATCATGCCCCCCCAAGTTGCCTGCCAGCCCGGAATGACTATGCAAACTGAGATCGAGATAAAGTTTTTTGTCTCACAAGACATTCAACAATCATTATCCAACCTGCTGAATTCTATTGAAATTATATCCAATGCCCAGGTGGAGCTTGGCAATGTCTATTTTGATACGCCGACCCTGGATTTACGTTGGCTCGAAATGGGATTACGCATTCGTCGCAGTGACGATTTTGCCGAGCAGACGATTAAATGCCGGGGTCAGGTGGTGGGGGGATTGCACGCCAGGCCTGAATATAATGCCCCTGTGCATGGGGATGTTCCGCGGCTATCTGCCTTTCCGGACGAGATCTTCCCGAGTCTGACTGTCCGCGACGAGATTCAGGGCAAGCTGGTTGCCCAGTTCCGTACCGATTTCCTGCGTCGTCACTGGCTGATTGCCTTCGAGGGAGCCGAGATCGAGCTGGCCTGGGATCAGGGCGAGATCGTCGGCTCGCTGGGAAAAACGGCCATCAACGAACTGGAACTTGAGCTTAAATCCGGCGATGCCAGCGCCCTGTTCGCGCTGGCAGAACGGCTGACCGTGCTGGGTGGTGTCAGGCTGGGCGCGCAATCCAAGGCGCAGCGCGGCTATCGGTTGGCAGGGCTCGGCAAGCCGCTGGCGTTGCAATCCTTGCCTGTGGTCAATGGGGTCGATGCCGCTATACGCCTCACCTCGGGCCTGCAGCATTGGCAACATCATGAGCAGTACTGGCTGGAACAGGCGGACCCCGAGCAGCGACGCCTGGCGCTGCAAGAGATCCGGCAAGGTATTGCGCTTGTCATCGAGGCAGCCGATACGCTGGTGGCACCGGCCTGGCTGGCGGCGCTGACCGACTTGTCGACTCATCTGGCCTTGCTGGCGCAAGACGTGGCCGAACCTGAGTGGCAGACGGCACTGTCTGCTCTCTTCCATCGGGCTGACTATGTGCGGCTGCAACTGGCCATCGCCGCCTGGTTGCACGCTACTGCATGATGCTTGTGCCCGGCGGGCGTGACGGGTAGTGACGAAAAAGGTGAGCCCGGGCTCACCTTTTTCATGGTCGACACTCTCATCACAGGCGAAGGCTTCAGACTTGGGTGTAGACCAGTCCTGTGCTGCGGACCATGTCTTCCCCCTGGCAGAGTTGCGCCAGCCCGCTGGTGTCACAGGGCTGGCCGTTGTGCTCGATACAGAACTCGAATCGGGTCTGGGACTTGATGGGGGTATGGTCCGGATTGGCGGTAGTCGCCTGCCACTGCCACTGTTGCAGCGTCTCTATGGCGACCTCGCTGAACTGTTCGTCACTGCGAGCCAGTACGCGGATCTGCTCGGCTTGACCCGCTTCATTGATCACATACTCGAGTGAGGTGCATCCCATCTTTTCGGCCAGAATGGCCTCCTTGGGATAGCGTGACTCCACTCTGGTCAGGGGGGTCCACTGGGCATTCACATCCGTGATGTTGCTCAGGGGGAGTGAGGTGAGGTGCACGCTCTGGGTCTGGTGACTGCAACCGGTCAATACGCACAGGGCGCCCAGTAAAAGAGTGGCTTTCATGTTCGCTTCCCTTCGTTCGCTTTATTGTTCCTGGCGGGGGCCGCCCGCCGCTCGGCAGGGTTATTAATAAAATATTCAGCTACGAATGAAAACCCTTTGTGGGCGGCAGGCCATAAAAAACCGCCTTTCGGCGGTCTTTTCATCTTTTTCTTACTCAATAGTATCCAATGTCATCCGGGCTCGGTCTGGTCTTGAAGCGGCGATGTAGCCACATGTACTGCTCGGGGGCCTTGCGTACTGCGGCCTCTATCTCTTTGTTGGCACGGGTGGCATCGACCACGTCATCGCCGCTGGGGTAGTCCGCCAGAGGGGCGCCTATGTGCAAGATATAGCCCTCTTTTGTGCGAATGTTGTAGCAGGGCAGGGTAACTGTGTTTTTCACCCGGGCCAGGGTGGCGGTCCCTGTGATGGTGGCCGCCTGCTCAACGGCGAAGTAGGGGACGAACACGCTGGCGTGGGAGCCGTAGTCGTGATCCGGGGCATACCAGAGGGCGTCGCCGTTGCGCAGCGCCTTGATCATTCCCTTCACGTCCATGCGGTCCACCAGATATTTGTTGGAGGCGCAGCGACCGTGGTACTGGGCATATTCCAGGACAGGATTGGTGTTGGGGCGGTAGACGCCAACCCCCGGCCTGACCAAGCCGAAGCAGCGGGCGTTGAGCTCCAGCGTCAGAAAATGGCAGGAGAGCAGCAGCATGCCCTGACCCTTTTCCATGGCGGCGATGACGTGCTCTTCCCCTTCTACCTTCATCAGATTGCGCATGCGCCAGTCGGGCCAGAACCAGGCCATACCCACTTCGAAGATGGCGCAGCCAACGCTTTCGAAATTCTGCCTGAGCAGCTTCTCCCGCTCATCCTTGGTCAATTCCGGCATGGCCAGTTCAAGGTTGCGGCGGGCAATTTTGACGCGGGATTTCAACAATACGCGGGCCAGGGTGCCCAGTTGACGGCCCAACCACATCTGGCTGCGCCAGGGCAACAATACCAGCAGCCAAAGCAGGCTGAGGCCAATCCAGCTCCCCCAATAACGGGGATGGAACAGATGGGGTTCGAGGCGAGGGGCGTGTTCGTGGGCCATGAAAAATCTCTTGTTCGCAATCGCCATGATCTGGAGAGTCCAGCCAAAAAGGGGAGGCGATAAAGGCTCGTGGATATCCTGATTGGATAGTTTTACTGGCAATCGGGGGATTCTAGCCGAAAAGCGGGGTCGGGTGCGAATGGCCTCTCGCCTGGTCAGAGCTGACATGGCTGGTCCATGTCTGCTCACTGTGTCGGCTCACGGTAGCGAAGCAGGGCCGCGTGCTTTTTTCACACCCCGCAAAAGAGTGTGATAAAATCGGCGGCTGATTTTTCAGGTTTTGAGAGTCGATACAGATGAAAATCACCCTGCCCGAGTTTGCAAAAGCCCGCGTTCTGGTCGTTGGCGATGTCATGTTGGACCGCTATTGGCATGGCCCCACCGGCCGGATATCGCCTGAGGCACCGGTGCCTGTGGTCAAGGTTGAGCACATTGAGGAGCGCCCGGGTGGCGCCGCCAACGTGGCCCTCAACTCCGCCGCTCTGGGCGCTCATGCCGTTCTGCTTGGCCTGACCGGTCAGGATGAAGCGGCCGATGCCCTTGCTGGCCAGATGGCTGGCGTCAAGGTCGCCTGTGATTTCGTTCGTCTGGCCGACTATCCGACCATCACCAAGCTGCGGGTGCTCTCCCGCAACCAGCAACTGCTGCGCCTCGACTTCGAAGAGGCTTTCCACGATGTCGACTCCACTCTGCTGATGAACAAGGTGGAGCAGGCGCTGCCCAACAGCGACGTGATGATCCTCTCCGATTATGGCAAGGGAGCCCTCAACGACGTACCCGGCATGATCCAGCGTGCCCGCTCCGCCGGTATTCCTGTGCTGGTCGATCCCAAGGGGACCGAGTTTGAGAAGTATCGCGGCGCCACCCTGCTGACCCCCAACATGTCCGAGTTCGAGGCCGTGGTGGGCAAGGTGAAGGGTGAAGAGGATCTGGTCGCCAAGGGACTGGCGCTGGTCAAGCGTTTCGAGCTGGAAGCCCTGCTGGTCACCCGCTCCGAAAACGGCATGACCCTGATCCGCGAAGGCCAGCCCGAGCTGCACCTGCCAGCCCAGGCCCACGAGGTCTACGACGTGACCGGTGCCGGTGATACCGTCATTTCCACCCTGGCCACCTCGCTGGCCGCCGGCATGAGCCTGGACGAGGCCTGTGCCTTGGCCAACACCGCCGCCGGTATCGTGGTCGGCAAGCTGGGTACCTCCACCGTCAGCCCGGTGGAGCTTGCCAATGCGCTCTACACCGAGCAGGAGACCGGCTTTGGCGTCATGTCCGAGGCTCAGCTCAAGATTGCCGTGCAGGCTGCTCGCCTGCGTGGCGAGAAGGTGGTGATGACCAACGGCTGCTTCGACATACTGCACGCCGGTCACGTCTCCTACCTCGCCAATGCCGGCAAGTTGGGAGATCGCCTGATAGTGGCGGTCAATACCGATGACTCCGTCCGTCGCCTGAAAGGGCCGGGTCGCCCGGTCAATTCGACCGACCGTCGCATGGCCGTGCTGGCCGCGTTGGGGGCCGTGGATTGGGTGGTGCCCTTCGCTGAGGATACGCCCCAGCGGCTGATCGCCGAAGTGCTGCCCGACCTGCTGGTCAAGGGGGGTGACTACAAGCCGAAGGATATCGCCGGTTATGATGAAGTGACTGCCAACGGCGGTGAAGTACGCGTGCTCAACTTCGAAGATGGCTGCTCCACCAGCGACATCATCAAGACTATCCGCGAACGCGGCTGAGTCAAAACCCGGCCCAGGCCGGGTTTTTTATGTCTGGCCCGCACCGGAGTATGGAAGTCTCGCGGCGTTCACCAGTCTGCGGCAAGAGAAGCGGCCGGTGCGGACAATAGAAAGCGGATAACAAAAAGGCGACCCTAGGGTCGCCTTTTTACTGGATGCGAGTCGGGATCAGGACTTGTTCTTGACCTGAGCGGCAGGTATCAGTCCCTGGTTTACTTCCTCCAGATCTTTCTGCTCCAGCGTGCCGGCGGCCTGCTTGAGGGAGAGGATGCTGAGAATGTAGTTGTAACGGGCTTCGGAGAGTTTCTGCTTAGCCTGGTAGAGCTTGCGGGTAGAGTCCAGCACGTCGACTATGGTGCGGGTACCGACCTCATAACCGGCCTCGGTGGCCTTGAGGGCGCTGTCGGCGGAGATGACGGACTGGCCGTAGGCGCGTACCGAGCCGATGCTGGCGTTCACGTTGTTGTACGAGGAGCGCACAGTGCTCTGCACAGAGCGGAAGCTGCGTTCCAGCTGCTCGCTGGCCGCCACGTAATTGAACTGGGACTGCTTGACCTGGGAGGTGGTCGCGCCACCCGTGTAGAGCGGCAGCTTGAAGTTCAGGCCAATGTTGCCCTGATTGCTGTTGCTCTCGGGGTTGCGGATCTCGTCCTTGTAATCGCTATAGGTGCTGGAGAGACCGGCACCCAGATCCAGCGTCGGCTCGTGACCGGTCTTGGCCAGATCGATCTGCTCCTTGGCGATGTCTTTACCGATGCGGGCGCTGTGCAGTTGCAGGTTCTTGTCCAGTGCCAGCTCCAGCCATTTGTCGGAGTTGAACGGCGTCTTCTGCGGGCTGAAACGCTCGGTGTTGAGTACGTCCAGCTGACGGTGGTCGATGCCGGTCAGCTCGCGCAGACTCTCGTAGCTGTTGTCCAGCGTGTTCTCGGCATTGATCTCGTCCGCCAGTGCCTGATCGCGCTCGGCCTCGGCCTCATGCACGTCCGTGATGGCGGTCAGGCCCACTTCGAAGCGCTGCTGGGTCTGCTCAAGCTGACGTTCTACGGCGGCCTTGTTGGCGCGGACGAATTCCAGTGTGTCCATTGCCTTGAGCACGTTGAAATAGGCCTGGGCGGTGCGCAGCATCAGATTCTGGATTTCGAGGTTGTAGGCCACGTCGGACTGGGTGGCGCTCTTCTCGGTCAGGTCCAGGTTGACCCAGTTGCTGCGACGATAGATAGATTGATCCAGCGAGAGGGAGCCAGTAGCGTTGCTGTTGGTCTGGGTATCACCCTTGTTTTGCAGGTAGTTCAGGCCGGCTCCCAGATTGATTTGCGGCAAGAGGGCTGCGCGGGATTCATTGATCTTCTCGAAGGCTTGGTCACGCTTGGCCTTGGATTCCTGCAGTTGGGTGTCCTTGATCTGGGCTTGTTGGTAAATGTCGAGCAGGTTCTCGGCGTGGGCGCCGGCGCTGACGCCCAGCAACACCATGGCTGACAAGAGTGTTCTTTTCATAGATCGTTTTAACCTTATGTATTAACCCAAAGCTGTCGCTGGATGAAGGAGGGGTATTGTCACTGAGCAAGCTTGATTTCAGCTTAATCACTCTACTATAAGCAAAATATTATGATAACTGTCTCTTTTCCAGCGACAGGAACGTCAAGCACGAGGGGGAGTTTTCTCCCCCTCGTGCCTAGCCAAATGTCCTGTGACTGCTAAAATCCATCCCTCATCTCCGTCGGGAACGAGTGAATGAATGTTCATTCATGTTCTCGGATTTTATGGTCAAACCGAGCCAAGTCAAGCTGGCGGGAGTCTCGTATGTCGCAGCAAGCCTTGCCCCAAACCCGTCACTATTCTGCTGATGATGTAAAAATTATCGAGAAATCATCGGGATATAACGGCTTCTTCAAAGTAAATGTCTATCGCCTGCAACACAGGTTATTTGCGGGGGGCTGGAATGAGCCCATAGTGCGCGAGCTGTTCGAGCGCGGCCATGCGGCCGCGCTGCTGCCCTATGATCCTGTGCGCGACCAGATAGTGCTGGTGGAACAGTTTCGCATCGGCGCCATCGAGACCAGTTCCACCCCCTGGCTGCTGGAGCTGGTGGCCGGCATCATAGATGAAGGGGAGACTGCCGAGGTGGTGGTGCGCCGGGAAGCGGTGGAAGAGGCGGGGATTGAGGTCGGTCGCTGCGAGCATGCCATCAGTTATCTGGTGAGCCCGGGCGGCAGTACCGAGCGTATAGAGGTCTATGTGGGCGAGGTGGATGCCAGCAAGGCCGAAGGGATCCACGGTCTGGCGGAAGAGGGCGAAGATATCCGGGTTCACGTGGTGAGTCGTGAGCAGGCCTATGCCTGGCTCAAGGAGGGGCGCATCGACAATGCGGCTTCCGTCATCGCACTGCAGTGGCTGGCCCTCAATCACGGCGAGCTGAGGGCTCGCTGGCTGGCGGAGCGCTGAGGTGGTGAGCGTCCAGCAGCAGGGCAAGCGCTATGTGCCTGATTTGATGTCCTTGCAGCGTACCTGCGAGGTGAATTACTCACGGGTGTTGATTGATGGAGCTGCGCTATGCCGTTAGTCCAGAGCCCGATGAAACGCTATGTGCCTGACTTGATGTCCTTGCAGCGCACCTGCGAGGTGAACTATATGGCCTTGATGAAACTGCTGCCGCCGGGCGGCACAGTCGGGGCCGAACGCCGCTATCAGGTGGGCAACGGCCTGCAGTTCCAGCTCACTGTCAGCGAGGAGAGCCGCTTCACCAGCCAGGTGATCCTGGCACAGCACAACCCGGAATTACCGAGCTACTTGCAGGCTCGCATCGAGATTCGTTTGTATCATGACGTGCGGATGGCGGAAGTGTGTGCGGCGCAACAGATTTCGAGGTTGCAACCACGTTATGATTATCCCAATAAAAAAATGCACCAGCGGGATGAAAAGGAGCAGGTAAATCTGTTTCTGGCCGATTGGCTAAGATTTTGTCTCAGACATGGTACCAGCCTGATCAACATCCTCTAGTTGAACTTATACAAAGAAGCGTGATTTTGGAAACAGAGCTACCCCAGGCGCAGGACGGCAGTGTGCGCCTGTTACAAATTACCGACACCCATCTCTTCGCGAGTGCCGAGGGGAGGCTATTGGCTGTGCGCACCGCAGAGAGCCTGGCTGCCGTGCTGGAACAGGTGCAGGTCAATGAGCATCCGTTCGACCTGATCCTGGCCACTGGCGATCTGTCGCAGGATCACAGTCCGGAGTCCTACCAGCGCTTTGCCAGCATGATGGCCCCGCTGGCGCGCCCCATCTACTGGTTGCCCGGCAACCACGACGACGGCCCCCTGATGACCGAGTACCTGCATGCGGCAGGGATCAGTGAGGCCAAGCAACTGGTGGGCGAACACTGGCAAGTGATGCTGCTCGATACCCAGGTACGCGGCAAACCCCATGGCGTGCTCGGCGATCACCAACTGGCGGCGCTGGACAGCGCACTGCGTCAACATCCCGAGCGCCACGCCCTGATCGCCCTGCACCATCAGGCTGTGCCGGTCGGTTGCGCCTGGCTGGATCAGCACAATCTCAAGAATGCCGACGACTTGTTCGCCGTGCTGGCTCGTCATCCCCAGCAGAAAACCATCTTGTTTGGCCATGTCCATCAGGAGTTTGACGAGGTGCACCGCGGGGTGCGGCTGATTGCCAGCCCCTCCACCTGCATCCAGTTCAAACCGCTCAGCGATGGTTTCGCGCTGGATGAGTCCGGCCCTGGCTGGCGCTATCTCACCCTGCATCCCGATGGCCGGGTGGCGAGCCAGGTGTGGCGCCTGCCAGTGGGGCAGTTTGTGCCAGACCCCGATGCCACCGGTTATTGAGGAGAGCATTGCATGAAGTCGGTTCTCCTTTATCTGCACGGTTTCAACTCTTCGCCAGGCTCTGCCAAGGCGCAGCAGATGGCTGCCTGGGTGGCCGAATACAGACCCGACATCGAGGTCATTATTCCGGCCCAGCCCAATACGCCTGCCGCTGCCTGGGCTGCCATCGAACAAATCATCGAAGATGTCAGTGCCCGTCATGGCGCCCATCTCAAGCTCGGCGCCGTGGGCAGCTCGCTCGGCGGTTTTATGGCGACCCGAGTGGCCGAGCGCTATGGCTGCCGCGCGGCCCTGATCAATCCGGCGGTGCGCCCCCATGAGCTGCTCTGCGACTATCTGGGCCCCCAGACCAATCCTTACACCAATGAGTGCTTTGAACTGCTGCCGGTACACATGGACGAACTGAAGGCGTTGGCGGTACCTGTGACGGCGCCTGAACGGCTCTGGATCCTGCAACAGCAGGAGGACGAGGTGCTCGACTATCGCAAGGCGCTGACCGAATATCAGTTCGCCCGTCTCTCGCTGGAGTGCGGCGGCAATCATGCCTTCACCGGGTTTGAACGCTATCCCGCCCAGATCATCCACTTTCTCGGGCTCTAGCGATGCAACCGCCGTTGGCCACCTTTCTGGAACAGGTGCTGGCCACGGCGCAAGCAGGCCTCACCTATTCCAAGGATCCCTTCGATATTGGCCGCTTTGAGGCGCTCAGCGCGGCCACGGTCGCCCTGATTGCCAGTCATAGCGACCTGAAACCGGACGCCATCACCGAGTGGATCGACCTCGATCGCGGCTACCCCACTCCCAAACTGGATGTGCGAGCCCTTATCGTTGATAAGGCTGGCCATATCCTGCTGGTGCAGGAGCGCAGCGACGGTTGCTGGACCCTGCCCGGCGGCTGGTGTGATATCGGTGACTCGCCAGCCGATGCCGTGGTGCGCGAGGTAGTTGAAGAGACTGGCCTCGAATGTCGGGCCGTGCAGCTGCTGGCTCTGTTCGACAAGCTCAAGCACCCCCATCCGCCCCAGCTGCCCCACGCCCACAAGGCTTTCTTTTTGTGCGAGGTGATCGGTGGCCAGCTGCTCGGCGAGACCGATGAAACACAAGGTGCCGGTTACTTCCCCATCGACGACTTGCCTGAACTATCCCTTCATCGGGTGGTGGAGCCCCAACTGCGCACCCTGCATGCCCATCTTTTGCAAGGGCGGCGCGAGACGCTGTTCGACTGACCCGATTGGCGGGCGCATCAGCTAGCAAGGAGGCTGGATGATCAAACGCATTGGCAAGACCCGGATTGAGGAAAAGCACAGGGCCAGCTGTCACTGCGGGGCCGTGGTACTGGAACTTACCTTGCCGGATGGGGTGGTGGATCCGCGCCGCTGCGACTGCTCCCTCTGCCGACGGCGTGGCGCCATCGTCGCCTCTGTACCGCTCTCGGGCATCCGCATCCTGCAGGGAGAGGCTGAACTGCGCTGCTACCAGTTCAACACCCGCACCGCAAAGCACTACTTCTGCAGCGTCAGCGGCATTTATACCCATCACCAGCGCCGCTCCAATCCGGCCGAGTATGGTTACAACCTTGCCTGTCTGGAGGGGGTCAACCCGTTCGAGCTGGCTGAGGTGCCGCTGCGCGACGGGGTAAACCATCCGGCCGATCGAGGGAAATAGCCACAAGGGCGTCATCCGCAGATGTCATCATCAGGGTGGCAACGTCTTTTGGTTTCCATGTCTCCTTCTCGCAGCTGACACAGGCGCTCTCTGTGGCGTCAGGCGCATCTGATCCCGGCTCAGTATCTTGTCGGCCCCTGTCTGGATCACCCTTTCCCGCCGTCGGGTTTGTCCAAGGCCCTCCCAACGAGTAAGATTCCCCCCAAACGTCAATTCGCAAGGCCCTCCATGTCCACTCAATACAATGCGGATGCCATTGAGGTCCTCAATGGCCTCGAACCGGTGCGTCGTCGCCCCGGCATGTACACAGACACCACCCGGCCCAATCACCTCGGCCAGGAGGTCATCGACAACAGCGTCGATGAGGCGCTGGCGGGCCACGCCCGTACCCTGGAGGTGACCCTGTTTGAAGACCAGTCCCTCGAGGTGATCGATGACGGCCGCGGCATGCCGGTCGACATTCACCCGGAGGAGGGGGTATCCGGTGTGGAGCTGATCCTCTGCAAGCTGCACGCGGGGGGCAAGTTCTCCAACAAGAACTATCAGTTCTCCGGCGGTCTGCACGGGGTGGGCATTTCTGTGGTGAACGCTCTCTCCGATCGGGTCGAGGTGACGGTGCGCCGCGATGGCCAGGTCTATGATATCGCCTTCGAGCGCGGCGACAAGGTGCAGGAGCTGACCATCACCGGCACCTGCGGGCGCCGCAACACAGGTACCCGGGTGCGATTCTGGCCGCAGGCGAGCTATTTCGACTCGCCCCGCTTCTCGGTCACCAAGTTGGAGCACCTGCTCAAGGCCAAGGCCGTGCTCTGCCCCGGCCTCACCATCAAGTTCCTCGACAAGAACACTGGCATCAAGCTGGAGTGGTGCTATGAGGATGGCCTCAAGGATTACCTGGTCGATGCGGTCAAGCAGTTCACCTGCTTGCCGGAGCAGCCCTTCGTCGGCGCCTTCAGCACCGAGCAGTCTGCGGTGGACTGGGCGCTGTGCTGGCTGCCGGAAGGGGGTGAGTGCCTCGCCGAATCCTATGTGAACCTGATCCCGACGCCGCAGGGCGGTACTCACGTCAACGGCCTGCGTCAGGGCTTGCTCGACGCCATGCGCGAGTTCTGCGAGTTCCGCAACCTGTTGCCCCGCGGGGTCAAGCTGACCCCTGAAGATATCTGGGATCGCTGCGCCTACATCCTCTCCATCAAGATGCAGGATCCCCAGTTCGCCGGTCAGACCAAGGAGCGGCTGTCGTCGCGCCAGAGCTCGGCTTTCGTGTCGGGGGTGGTGAAGGACTCCTTCAGCCTGTTCCTCAACAGCAACACCGAGCTGGCGGAGCAGATCGCCGAGATTTGCATCTCCAGCGCCCAGCGCCGGTTGCGCGCCGCCAAGACGGTGGTGCGCAAGAAAATCACCCAGGGCCCGGCCCTGCCCGGCAAGCTGACCGACTGCAACTGCGCCGACCCCATGCAGGGGGAACTGTTCCTGGTGGAGGGTGACTCCGCGGGCGGTAGCGCCAAGCAGGCGCGGGATCGCGAATTTCAGGCCATCATGCCCCTGCGCGGCAAGATCCTGAACACCTGGGAGGTGGAGGCCGGCCAGGTGCTCGCTTCCCAGGAAGTGCACGATATCTCTGTGGCCATCGGTCTGGACCCGGACTCGGAGGATCTCTCCGGCCTGCGCTACGGCAAGGTGTGCATACTGGCGGATGCGGACTCGGACGGTCTGCACATCGCCACCCTGCTCTGCGCCCTGTTCGTGAGGCACTTCCGCACCCTGGTCAACAAGGGCCACGTCTATGTTGCCATGCCGCCGCTCTACCGGATCGACATCGGCAAGGAGGTCTACTACGCCCTCGACGAAGACGAGAAGAACGGCGTGCTACAACGGGTCGAGGCAGAGAAGAAGAAGGGCAAGGTGATGGTGACCCGATTCAAGGGTCTGGGCGAGATGAACCCGAAACAGCTGCGGGAAACCACCATGGATCCCAACACCCGCCGTCTGGTGCAGCTCACCATGGGCGAGCTGGAGGAGGGGGACGAGACCCTGCAACTGATGGACATGCTGCTGGCCAAGAAGCGCGCCCCGGATCGTCGCGAGTGGCTGGAAGAGAAGGGCAACCTCGCCATCATCTAAGCCGTCGGTCACCAGCCGACCCGCATTTCAGGCGTGCCCTCTGAGGGCGCGCCATAGCAAGAGAAAAACATATGAGTGATGCTATCGAGCTCAGTCTGGATGGGGTAGAGCGCCAGCCAATGCGCACCTTTACCGAACAGGCTTACTTGAACTACTCCATGTACGTCATCATGGACCGGGCCCTGCCCCATATCGGCGATGGCCTCAAACCCGTGCAGCGGCGGATCATCTACGCCATGAGCGAGCTGGGGCTGTCGGCCCTCTCCAAGCACAAGAAATCTGCCCGTACCGTGGGTGACGTGCTGGGTAAATACCACCCTCACGGCGACAGCGCCTGTTATGAAGCCATGGTGCTGATGGCTCAGCCCTTTTCCTATCGCTACCCACTGGTGGATGGTCAGGGCAACTGGGGTGCGCCGGACGATCCCAAATCCTTCGCCGCCATGCGTTATACCGAGGCGCGCCTGTCGCGCTTCTCCGAGCTGCTGCTCTCCGAGCTCGGCCAGGGCACTGTGGACTGGACGCCGAACTTCGACGGCACCATGAAAGAGCCGGTGGTGCTGCCCGCCCGCCTGCCGCACATACTGCTCAACGGCATCACAGGCATAGCCGTGGGCATGGCGACCGACATTCCGCCCCACAACGCGCGGGAAGTGGCCTACGCCTGCGCCGAATTGCTCGACAACCCCAATGCGGGGCTGGATGCGCTGATGGCGCACATTCAGGGGCCGGACTACCCGACCAGCGCCGAGATCATCACACCGCGCGATGACATCCGCAAAATCTACGAGACCGGCAAGGGCTCCATCAAGCAGCGTGCTGTGTGGAACGAGGAGGATGGCGACATCGTCATCACGGCGCTGCCCCATCAGGCCTCCGGCGCCAAGATCATGGAACAGATCGCCGCCCAGATGGTGGCCAAGAAGCTGCCCATGGTCACCGACCTGCGCGACGAATCGGACCACGAGAACCCGACCCGTCTGGTGATCATCCCCCGCTCCAACCGGGTGGACATGGAGGCGCTGATGGCCCACCTGTTCGCCACCACGGATCTGGAGAAGAACTATCGCGTCAACCTCAACATACTGGGGCTGGACAACCGCCCCCAGGTGAAGACCCTCAAGATGATCCTCTCCGAGTGGATCATTTTCCGCCGCGAGACGGTGCGCCGTCGCCTGCAGTATCGCCTCGACAAGGTGCTGGCTCGCCTGCACATCCTCGAAGGCTTGCTGGTGGCCTATCTCAACATCGACGAGGTGATCGAGATCATCCGCACCGAGGATGAGCCGGGCAAGGTGATGGTGGAGCGTTTCAACATCAGCGAGACCCAGGCCGAGGCTATCCTCGAGCTGAAACTGCGTCATTTGGCCAAGCTGGAAGAGTTCAAGCTGCGTGCCGAGCAGGACGAACTGGCGATAGAGCGCGACAAGCTCGAACTGCTGCTAGGCTCGGAGCGTCGTCTTAACACCTTGCTCAAGAAAGAGCTGCTGGCGGATGCCGAGAAGTACGGCGACGATCGCCGCACCCCGCTGGTGGAGCGTGCCAGCGCGGTAGCCCTGACCGAGAAAGAGCTTACCCCGAGCGAGCCGGTCACCGTCATTCTCTCCGATAAAGGTTGGGTGCGTGCCGCCAAGGGCCACGACGTGGACGTGGCGGGGCTCTCCTACAAGGCGGGGGATGGCTATCTTGCCCACGCCTGCGGTCGCAGCAACCAGCAGGCGGTGTTCCTTTCCACCCTGGGGCGCACCTATGCACTGGAAGCCCACACACTGCCATCGGCTCGCAGTCAGGGCGAACCGCTTACCGGCCGCTTTGCGCTCGGGGCGGGGGAAGAGGTGCGCCATCTGGTGATGGGCAACGAGGGGGAGCCGTATCTGATCGCGAGCGACGCCGGTTACGGCTTCGTCTGTACCTATGACGATCTCATCGGCAAGAACAAGAACGGCAAGGCGCTGCTCACAGTGCCGGAAGGGGGCCTGGTGATGGCTCCCCAGAAGATTGGCTCGCCAGAAACCGATCTCTGCATGGCCATCTCCAACGAGGGGCGCATGCTGCTGTTCCCGCTCAATACCCTGCCGGTGCTTGGCAAGGGCAAGGGCAACAAGCTCATCAGCATACCGTCGGCTCGCGTGAAGGCGCGGGAAGAGTTTATGGTAATGGCCGCCATTATCCCGCAGGGGCAATATGTCACCCTGTTTGCCGGCAAGCGCAAGCTGACTCTCAAACCTGCCGATCTCGACTACTACCGCGGCGAGCGCGGCCGCCGTGGCGCCAAGCTGCCCCGCGGTTTGCAGCGGGTAGACAGAATAGAGATTGAACCCGCCGCCGGTGCCGAGCCGGTCGCGGAGGAAAATCAGGAAGGGTAAATAATAAGAAGGGCGCGAAAGCGCCCTTCTAAATACTCTAAATTAAAATGGCAGCCCACCATTTATTGGGACATTAGTCCATGCATTATAGCTGCCAGATGGAGCTAAATTTCTCAGGTCTGCTTGTGCAACGACTAAAGCCGGCTCAGTTTGACCATCAAGGGGAGTAGCAGTGACAATTCCAGCTCCCCACATATTAGTGCCAGTAGCGAGTTGACTTGGTGCTGTACACCATCCCGCACTTTGACGAGGGCCTAATATAGTCTTTGGATTTGTACCAGCACTATAGCCAGTTAATGGTGGGGTTACCATTTCACCACTGCTGCTATAGTAACTCACAGTGACTTCGATGGAACCTGAAGATATATTTACAATGCTAATGCAACTATACCAAGTGCCAATTGTTTGCCAATTTGTGGGTTTGTACGCCTGCCACCCTGAAAACCATGCTGTATTAGCGGATACATTCATCGACGTAAGTATAAATAAAATCAACGAGGCTTTTTTTAACATTTCAATCAATCCATAAGTTGTATTTGTGTTAATGTTGGTTTCTTTTTAAAAAGAATTATTCTATCTAGTCAGAAGGAATTATGTAGTGCCTATATAGGGGGGTGTGAAGAAAAACTGGGACACTCACCATTTCTACAATGGCCTAGGACTGGACCTAGCTTGAGGTGTCAGTGTTGAGGGAGGGGGTGACCATTGCCCGTTCACGTCAGATTGCCGGATAAGCCTTGCCATCGCCTGGTCAGTCAGTGTGTGCGACGAACTTTGTGTGGCGGGGATACTTAATCTGGCTATGACCATAGGTTGATTAGCGAAGCGTAATCAGATGTTCGCGAACGACAAAAACTGGGGCGCTCACTTTTTTGATATATTGAAAAGTCAGCCTAACCTGTTGAGGCTTTACCGGTTTTAGTTACTTATAATTCATGATGTTTTGCCGTACGAACTCAATAAATACGCGCGTTTTTGCCGGTAGATATTGACGGTTTGCATAAACAGCAAACAACTGCAATGGGGCGGCGGGTAACTCAAGTTCAATTTCAACCAACCTGCCATCATCAATAAACTCTTGGCAAGCCACCTTGGCAAGAATTGCAAAACCAACGCCAGCGATTGCTGCTTTTAACGCTAGCTCACCACTATTGACCCGGTAGTGTTCATTCACCTGGATGGTGGAAAATTCACTGTTTGTGCGAGTAAATTGCCAAGGCATCCCTTTCAGAGCGTTCACCGTAGTGATGCAGGGGAGATCTTTTAGTTGTGACGTATGGTTGGGAAGTCCCCACTTCTGGATCAATGAAGGGGAGCCAACAACAGTGCAGGGAATGGTTGTCAGATGGTTGGCTATATAATCGCAATCATCCATCTTGCCTCTGTGAATGATGATTACCATGTCCAGATCCTCTCTTAATGACTCAAGTCCGGACAGATTGGTAATACAGCTGATCTTGATTTCAGGATGTTGACAGGCAAAGTCAGCAATGGCTGTACCGAGCAGCCTGGGGCCGGCTTCATTGGGGATGCAGATGCGTAATGGCCCTTTCAGCTGGATCTGTTGTGATGTCAATTCAGCCTCGGTTTGCTCCAGTGATTCCAGTAATGGCTTTACTCGGGTATAGAGCAGTTGCCCTGCCTGTGTGAGTTTCATATGGCGGGTAGTGCGTTCAATCAGTTGAAGGTTCAAGGCTTCTTCCAATTGAGAGATACTGCGGCTCACATTTGACGTGGGTATTTGAAGGGTTTTAGATGCCCCGACAAAACTGCTTTTTTCAACCACTGCAATGAAAACTTTCAGCGCATTCAATTCCATGCCTGTACGCATTGATTATCCCTAATATGATAACAATCTGTGCCATTTTAACGGATAAAATTAAATTGTGATAGTGGATATACTGTTTATCTCTGAAAATTGAGAGTAAACACTATGATGTTAGATAAAAATAATGTGGATGAAAAAATGCACATTAATAGTTTGCCTATGAATTTTAACGCCGTCTGGCTAGCCGCATTGATTCAATTGGTCAGTGCTCTTGATTTCATGATGATTATGCCTCTTGGGCCTGATTTATCTCGTGCGCTAAATATAAGTCCAACCTATATAGGGTATTTAGGGGGTGGGTATGCACTGGCAGCTGCACTATCATCGCTATTATGTGCCAGATATCTCGACCGGTTTGATAGAAAACATGTTGCACTGATCTCATTGTTGGGAATCACGCTATCCACCTGGGCGTGCGCGTTAGCATGGGATATGGAAAGCTTGTTCTTTACCCGCTTGCTGGCCGGTGTTTTTGCCGGTCCGGCAACATCCATCGCTCTGGCGATCGTTGTAGATACCACGCCACTAGAGCAACGTGGTCGAGCGATGGCCATAGTGATAGGGGCTTTCTCGTTGTCAGCTATTGCCGGTGTACCCTTGGGATTGGAGCTGGCAATGTTAAAAGGATGGAGTGCACCTTTCTATGTCGTTGGTGGTTTGGGATTGTGTGTCTGCGTGGCAGTATATATAAGGTTGCCCGGGATGAGGGCCCACTTGGGACGGAGCCAGAAAGTTTTTTCATCGATTGAAATGTTGAAACGACCTGTGGTGTGGAATGCATTTATGGCAATTGGATTGGCAATTTTCAGTACCTTCCTTATTGTGCCAAATATTGCAGCTTATTTTCAGTTCAACCTTGATGTACCTCGTGGCGATATGAGTCATTACTATGTCATAGGAGGTATCTTTAGCTTGTTTGCGATGCAGTTTGGTGGATATTTTATTGACCGTTTTGGCGCAATGATAGTGACGATTTTGATGGGGGGATTGACGATTGCCGTTGTTTGGGACGGCTTCGTGCGTGAACCATGGTTGCCGACCATAGTGATTTTCACGTTATTCATGGTGGTTACTTCGATACGGACGATCACCGTTGCTACTGTTAATAGTCAAGTGGCAGAGCCTTGGGAAAGAGCAGGATTCATGTCATTGCAGAATGTTTTCCAACATATATTCAGTGGCTTGGCTGCCGTAGTGTCTTCGATGATTTTAACTAATGTCGATGGTCACCTTGGCAACATGGCTATCGTGGCTTGGTTGGCCATAGCGCTGGCGCTTATTCAACCAGTTTTTCTATATCAGTTACTCAAACGTTTATGCTTGGTGACCAAATAACCGAATGTTTGATTAACGACATTTGTAGGGGGTACTCATCGCCGTATATAACAACGCCCGGTGGGCCGGGCGTTGTGGTACGACTGGATGGGCGGTGAAAACGTCCCCTTAAAAAGGACTGTAGGTCTGATTAGCGAAGCGTAATCAGACAATCGCGAAAACAGGTTGCCGCGATTCTGCTGGTAATCCCTCTGCTCTCTATCCTCATCACTACGGAGCTTGCGGTGCGGCCGATAACGCTGCGCTAATCGACCCTACTTTTCTCTGTTTTCTTTAACGTTCTGCGGCTTGCTGATAGCTTCTGCCGTGATGGTTTGCGTCCCTCATTCCCAGCCCTTCTCCTCTTGTTTATGGCCAAAGAGTGGGAGAAGGGAGCATTGGAGTCACCGACGGTTGATGGTATGACCATCACTGCCTGAGGTTGGCACTGAGTTGTGCCCTCTCCCGTTGGGAGAGGGCCTGGGTGAGGGGAGGTAACCGTCGGGTGCAATGAACAGGGTGAATTGCACCGCGATTAAACTCGCGAAATTGCCGGTGAAATGGGCTGTACGGATCGACCCTACACCGGCGGTGTTAGCACCCAGAAATGCCGCCATGATGGTAAACAGCAGCCAGTCATTGATAATGTGTGCGCCGGTCGATACCCAAATATTTTTGGTAATGATGTAGCCGCTTAGCAGCACAATGCGGGCCGTTCCTATGACCAGAAAACATTGCAGAAAATTCCACTCATAAGTGGGCAGATGCAACGCACCGAAGATAAGCGCAGTACAGAGCCAAGCGGTAATGATGGCGGACTTGCGGCTCAGGCTGAGCTTAGTGTGACAAAACCAGAGCACTGCCAGAAACGGCAATATGGAGACCACCTCTTCACCGAAGAGTTGTGGGGCTGTTTTCAAATAAAAGAGGATGAGTGCCGTATCGGATGCCCCTGCCAGCAGGGTGTTGACCGGATTGGTATTCATCTTGAAAAACAGCTGCAGCAAGATTGCAACGGTGAAGGAGACCAGAATATTGGCGCCAACAATGGCCACCATCAACAGAACATCCCGCCATGTCGGCGTGCGAAACAGGGCTCGCCACCCTTTACCCACCATGATGGCGAGCACGGCCAGCGGGATAAGCGGGAACAGGATGGCGGGAACAAAGCCACCCAGGGTGGTTTTAAAAAATGCGACAGGCACCGTCAGCATCGAGAAACCCAGGGCTACACCAAGCAGGATCAGTACCCAGCGACTGGCTGATAATGCATGGGGCCCCTCTCGATAAAAGGGAAAATTCCCGGCACTTTTGCGCTCGAAACCATAGTAATCACTGTCATTCAATACCGGTATTGCTGCAGATTGATGCTCACGTATGGTGACCCTCGATATTTCAATTTGTTGTCCTGGAAACAACCGGATACCAGATGGCTAAGTTAATTGGCGGCTCTTGCATCTTTATTTAAATGCCAACCATCAAGGTGTAAATCCCTTCTTTCGCGGGCTCACGCCTTCCTGACAGCCGCTTCATTCGGCCCGTAGCACCATGACTGACACCCCATCGACTTCACATATGCTGCTGGTGCAATAAACAAGGTGAATTGCACCGCCGAGCCTTCAATTATTGAAATTCCACGCTATGGGCAGCTCAAGGTCGAAGACAAGCTCATCACCTTCCAGGCGAAAGGGCACGCTGGTCTGGTGCTGGTCATATTCGTCGATAAGGCGGCAGCCCTCGGCGAAATTGGATTCGTAGTTGAGGCGGGCGCTGCCCCCCGTGTAAGCCTTGTCGAGCTCCACCCCCAGCACCCGCAGCGGATCTTTCTGACTGAGCTTGACCCGATTGTCACCCACATCTACCAGTCGTTCCAGCAGGGGGAAGAAGTCCTGTTTGTGGGCCTCTATCGCCCGGGCTATGGCCTGCTCCCGCTCGGCCTGAGTGGTAAAGGTGCCCGCCAGTCTATATCGGGTCTGGATCCGCTCCTGGGTCATCTTCCTCTCCTTCTCGTTTGTGCCCGATCTGGGCCTGTCGGTAAACCTTATCAGATGCAGATGCAAAGCATCAGGCGGGGATCCGGCCATTGCGCATCAGCGCCCGGCGGATGCTCTTGCACATCTTGCCGAAGCGCTGGATCTCGTCGAAGGAGGGCGGGATGCCGCTATCGATCTGATATTGCCAATAGGATAAGTCAGAGTCGACCTGCTCCATCAGCTTCTTAGAGCAGCCGATGCAGCTATTGTCTGGCCCGCATCTGAAGGTATCCGGTTGATAGAGCGGAAATTCCTGCTTCACTGCATCGATGATCTGCTGCATTGCGGTAATACGGTCGGGTTTTCTGCTCACAGCATGGCCCCTGCTGCTGGTATGCGGGATTCATTATATTCCTTACATTCTATGGACCAATGACGCTAACGAGGTAGTTCCTATGGGGATTCGATAGGAATACCGGACTTTCCCCCGTCTTCGGCTCACCACCTGTGAGGGGGGCATCGGCTTGATAATCCCTTCCTTGCATCAAGAGAGATTTTTTTCAGGAGTGTTTCAGTGCATCATAAAAGCCCCAAACGAACTAACTCTGCCGATTTGGACAGGCTGAACCTGCTGGAGATCTGATGATGAAATATGTCCCGCTCTTGTTTTGCTGCTGGGCCTTGTACGCGCAAGCCGAGAAGCCCGAACCGGTACAGGAGGGAACCCTGGCCAATCAGCAGTTGATCCAGGATGCCATGGTCGGTGTAGCGGGCTGGGTGGCAACCAAGGGCTGTGAGGCGCCAGAGCGCTTTGTGCCGGTTGTGTTGCAGCCGCCAAAGGGAGATCCGGGTAGCCGTTATTGGCAAGAGCGCTGGACGGTGGAAGGGTGCGGCAAACAGTATCCGGTGCTCATCGATTTTCGTGAAACCGGGGTGGATAGCGCCATGTGGACTATTGCGCACTGAGGTCTTGAGGGGCGTGGCTGAGATTGCCCTCTCATTCAAACCCTGTTCCCGCAGCCCACGGGGACGTGAACGGGGGTAGTTGCATCACCCTTGATACGCGGGTTTGTCGGTGCAATGTGCTTCGCTTATTGCACCCTACCTAGATGGCCTGACCTCGTCCCCCAGTGTTTCCCGCTCGTCACTGTGGTGGTCAGATATAACAACGCCCGGCAAGCCGGGCGTTGTTGGGTCATGACGGGGCAGATCCTGCTTGCTGCCACCAGCGGTGGCGTTGGCAGTGGCCCCGAGCCAAAGCTGGCCTAGAAGTCGTGGTAGAGCGGCCAGCCGAGCAGGGGGTGCTTGAGACCGGCGCGCATCTCGAAATTGTCGAGCTTCTCCGGCTCGGCGTTCTCTTGTTGCAGCAACTGGTACTGGCGCACAAAGCCCAGGGTGTGCAGCAGGTTGGGGACAAATCCCTTGCTGAGTTCCTGACGCAGACCGGCGATCAGTTCGCCCGGCAGCTCCGCCAGCAGCAGCTCCAGCTGGGCGGCCAGATAGTCGGTGTCGTACCAGGCTTCTTGCAGCACGATTTCCCGTGCCAGACGACGCTTGAGATCCTGCTTTACCTTCAGTTTGGCGGCGCCGCTGCCATTGCCGCAGAGAATGCGGTAGAGCAGTGCCTCGGCCAGCTTGTCCTCCATGGTGGGGTGGTCGTTCTCGCAGGCGAAGAAGTGCTGATCGATCAGGCTCATCAGGCGGGCCTTGTTATGCTCCACTAGCGCCTTCTCGTACTCCTGCCAGCCTTGCCACTCCTCCACATCCGGCGGGCTGGAGATCTTGTCCAAGAGCCGCGCATCCACATCCCCATAGAGGCTGTTGCCACCTGGCTGCTTGGCGCTGACCGAGATCAGCATGGACCAGCCCTTCTGGAACGGCTTGATGGGCCCCTCCGGCGCCTGCAGCAGGGCCAGTGCCTTGGCGGTATCCCGTTGCGACAGCTCCAGCAGGCCCAGGCTGACCACGCCGATGACGTCGTGGGCGGCCTGTTCCAGCAGATGCATCTTGTACTTGTTGTAGTACTTGTCGGCGAACTTCAGGCTCATCAGCACCGCCTTGCCCTTGATCTGGCCAAGCTGCTGATCGCTCAAGTGTTCGCTCTCGCGGCCAAAGCGCAGCACCTGGGTAAGAAAGGGGCCCTGATTGACATCGCGTATGACTAGTTGCATGACGGGGTTCCTCAATCCAGGAAGCTGAACATGTCGTCGACTTCGGCGTACTCGTCGGAGGCATCGTTCTTATCTTTGGCCTGCATCACCAGCTCGCTGGCGAACTTGCTGATAATCCCTTCCCAGGATGAGTGCTCATTGCGCAGCAGTGCCTTGATGGCTTTTTCCACGTCCGGGGTCAGCTCGCGGATCAGCATCAAGAGGCTGCGCGGGTCATCCAGCGGGTAGTCGTGGGCATTTTCGCTCTGCTGGCGGTCGCTGTAGGAGAGCGCCTCTTCCAAGTCTTCCTCTTCGGCGTGCAGCGTGTCGTGGAAGCCCTCTTCATCCTCGAAGCGCTCACCGCGATAGAACTCGATGAAGGGGATGGCGAGGTAGAAGAGACCGGCCGGATCCTCGGCGATGCACTCCAGGATCTCCGCCTGCTTGGCGTCGCTGTCCTGGGTGCGGATCAGGTAGTTGAGGAAGTCGAAGGTGTGCTGCTGCAGCTCTTCGGCGTTGTTCTTGATCGCCTCTTCCCAGTAGAGGGGCTGCTGGCAGACGATGTCGCGGATCCGCTCCGGGGTCATCAGCTCGGAGATGATCGACGGGAACGACATGTCGTGCTGGCCGTTGATCTGGGTCAGGGTGACGATATCAATCTGTTCAATGACTTCTGCCAACTGATCGTCAGACATTGTCTTGGCGATCAGTTCGAACTTCTCGCTGGCCTGTTTCGGCTCGATCACGGCCAGCTCTTTGATCTCGATGGCGGTAATTTCTATCAGACTGTGCATGCTTTGCCCCAAGTTAGAAACGTACTTCGTCGTACATGTCTTGATCGCCGTCGTCGTCACCATCACCGTTGTAGTCGGCGTCAGCGTTTTCCCCGTCGTCATCATCGTCGTCACGCAGTTCGTAGTCGTCATCGGCACGGCGGCCACTGCGCGGCAGCGGGTTGTCCAGCTGGAACAGCACGGCGCAGGCTTCGATCAGCTGATCTTCGCTCTGGGCCCGTACCGCTTTCACCAGCGGCAGGTCGGCATTGTTGAACGCCACCGACACCTTGAATTCGTCCCATGAGGGTTGTACGCCGCTGCCGAGCCACTTGATCCACTCGGGCTTGGCCTTGGCCGGGAACTGCACCCGGCCATAGAGGGCCAGCGGCAGGTATTCGGGCATGAATTCCAGCATGCTCATGTCAGCCAGCAGCAGTGTCTTCATCTTGCCGGTGAATTGCTCCAGCGCCTTGGGGTCGTCCTGATCCCGGTAGGATTCGATGTTCTCACTGGCATCACTCATCAGCGCTTTGATCCGCGCCTGGTCCCATTTTTTCTGCATAGCGCCTCAGGGGTAAAATTGGTCCCACATCTCCTGCATGGCAGAAGCGGGATCGGTCACGATGACGTTGTTGAAATCCTTGATGAAAGCGGCCCGTTGTTTCGGGTCTGACAGCACTTCATAGGCCTGCTTTACCTGGTGCAGCTTGATGGCTGCCAGCTCTCGCTCTTCTTCGCTCGCCCCCAACAGCTTGTCTGGGTGGTACTGGTTCGACAGCCGTCGATAGGCTTTTTTGATGTCGTTTTCGCTGGCATTGGACTTGACGCCCAGTACCCGAAAGTAGTTGTTCATGGCAGATCCTGCATCACTGGCATCTTGGAATTCACAATGCGGGCGCCTGATGGTGGAGCTTGAGAAACCAGGCACGGCAAAAACCCGTCATTTTAACGGAAACAGGCCAGCTCCGCCATGAATAGGAGGCGATATGGCAAGCAAGTTGCTAATGCGAATAAAGCTCCGATCGCTGCCATTTTGGCAAGAAGAGGGTGGGGCATGTGTGATGGCGGTTGAAAAAACGCCCGGCAGGCCGGGCGTTGAGTCATCTGAGCGAAGTGGTGCAGTAAACAAACAACTGCGGCTTGCCAAGGGGAGTTCAGCGCCCCGCCTCTGGCAGCAGGTGAACAAGATGGCGATCGAGCCCCCAGGGGCCACAACCCTGTACCACCAGCAAGATGCATAGCAGGATATAGACAGACTCGGGCAGATAGAGCAGCCAGCTATACCATTCGAGCCCGGTCACGTCGGCGGGTATCTGATGAAGACCTATGGTCACCAGGGCAACAATGTTGATCACCAGCAATACCAGCGAGGACAACCTGGTCAGCAGACCAAAAACCAGCAGCAAGCCAAACAGGGTTTCATTGCCTGCCACAAAGGTTGCCATGAAGGCAGGATACGGGAGCCCTGCCTCTATCATGGTGTGCAGCATGGCCTGCTGGTTATCTGGCTGGATCAATTTATTCAAACCGGACGCAAAGAAGAAAAGACCGAACGCTATCCGGATCAGTGTCAGCGGCAAGAAATAGCGGCCACTCCGGGTCGACAGAAAACGCGCGATGATGGAAGTCATATCCACTCCTGTATTTGTATGAGGATGTGAAGTCGATGGTCGATAGAGGCCGGATGCGGGCGGTCAACAGGGGTTGTCCCGCCCGCTTGGGCAAAAGCTACCTCTATCTCGATCATATGTGGGCCGAGTGGTGCTCTTCTTCATCAGGGACAAGAGCACCAATGTCGGCACCCGTGAGGCCGGTTTAGCCGAGGCTGGCCCAGGCCAGGCGCAGCTTCAGCCCCAGACCCGAACTCCAGCCTGTGGTGGTACTCACCACCTTGCCGTCCTTGACGATGAGGAAGCTGGGGGTGACGCTCACCTGCCAGCGGGCGGCGAGGTCCCCTCGCTCATCGTTATGGGTCGGGAAGGTCAGCCCCTTCTTGCCCATCCCCTTGCTCAACTGCTGCGCGTTGCCTGAGCGCAGTGCCACCGTCAGCACGTTTTCACCGTCCTGCCAGAGCTGCTCCACCGTCGGTGTGGTGAAGCGGCAGACGGCGCACCAGCTGGCCCAGTAGTAGACCAGCAGCGGCTTGTCCCGGCTCATGGCCTGCAGGTCGGCGGTGGTGCCATCTTGCAGGGTGAGGGTGGGCAGAGGGTTGCCTTCTGGCAGCGCCGGGCTGCGCCAGAAGTCCAGCGCCGTCGAAATGACCACGCCAAACAGCAGCAGCCAGAGTGCCTCTTTGCCCCAGCGTCGCAGGCGATGGGGGAGGGATGGTTTGGCTTCCATGGTTACCCCTTCCTGGCCAGTTCGGCTTTCACAATTTGCTCAAGCTCTTCATAGGGGATGGCGCCCGACACCAGCTGGTTGCCGATCAATGTGGCCGGTGTCCCTTGCACTCCCAGCAGCGTGCCGATGCGCAGGCTGTTGCGCAGCTCCTCGGTGGCCCTGGCTTCGGGTTTGAGCGCAGTGTTGCCGGTGGCCGCCAGCGCCTTGTTGATATCCGCCTCGGTCAGCATGCCCTGCTTGCTCATCAGCTTGTCGTGCAGGGCAAGAAAGCGGGCTGGGTCCTGCTGCCACAGGGTCAGGCTGTATTGGGCCGCCTTGGCAGAGGTCTGCCCCTTGAACGGCAACAGCTTGATCACCAGCCCGACATCATTTGGGTAGGCCTTCAGCAGCCTGGCCAGATGGGGATCGAACTGTTTGCAGAAGGGGCAGTTGTAGTCGGTGAACGACACCAGGGTCAGCTTGGGGTTTTTGGCGCCCAGGCGCGGGCTGGTAGCGCTGTTGAACAGCACATCCTGGTTGCCCTTGATGAAGTTGCCAAGCTGGCTGGCCTGATCCGCCGCATTCTGTTTCTCCCAGGCATCGGCCACCTCATCAAGGATCTTGGGGTTGGCCACCAGAGTCTCGCGGATCAGCTCCTTGATGCGGGACTCCTGCTCCGGGGTGAAGGGGGCTGCGTGCAGGGCCGGGGTCAGCAGGGTGCCCAGCAGGGTCAGGGTGAGCAGGGTCGATTTCATTTGGTGTCTCCTTGAGAAGGGGCTATGGCTGCTTGCTTCAGGGTGCCAAGCAGAGTCGGTCGGTCCAGCAGGGGGGAGAGGATCTCGCCACCCTGCAGGCCCGGCCCATAAATCTGGTTGAAGGGAATGGCCACGCTGCCGCGCTGGCGCAAGAAATCAGCGATGCTGGCGGAGGGACGGCTCCAGTCCCCGCGCAGGGCTACCACATCGGGGGCGCTCAGGGCTTTTTGCACATCATCTCGCAGCAGCACGTTGAATTTGTTGGCTTTACAGGTAATGCACCAGTCGGCAGTGACATCGACAAAAACCCGCTTGTTCTGCGCCAGAGCATCCGCAATGGCTTGCTCAGAGAGCGGCTGCCAGTTGACGGTATCTCGCTGGGGTTTTCCTTCCATCGTAAAGGCGCCGCCCAGCAGCAGGGCTCCACCCAGTAGACAGGTGAGGGCCAGTCCCAGGGTCACACTCCGAATGCCATGGCGCCACACCACGGCCAGCAGCAGGGCAGCCAGCATCAGCGCCATCAGGATCAGCATCCAGAATTGACCGATATGGTTGCCGAGCAGGCTGAGCAGCCAGAGGCTGGAGCCCAGCATCATCAGACCGAGCAGAATGCGCAGGCGGCCCATCCAGCGGCCCGGCTTCGGCAGCCAGAGTGCGAGACGGGGGAAGGCGGCGATCAGCAGCCAGGGCAGGCTCATGCCAATCCCCAGCGCGGTGAAGATGAGCCAGAGCTGACCCAGGGGTGCCCCGAGCGCAAAGGCGACCGCTGTGCCGAGGAAGGGCGCCGAGCAGGGGGTGGCCAGCAGGGTAGCGAAGCACCCCTGCAGAAAGTGACCGCCCAGGCTGTTGCCACCCGTGGTGGCGAGACGGGTATTGAGGTTGCTTGGCAGCCTTAACTCGAACAGCCCCAGCAGGTTGGCACAAAACAGCAGGGTGACCACCACCATAAAGCCGATAAACCAGACGCTCTGGAACTGGATACCCCAACCGACCGCCCCCTGGGTGGCGCGCAGCAGTGTGCTCATCAGTGCCAGCGCCCAGAAGGAGACCAGGATGCCGGCACTGGCCGCCAGGAATTGCAGGCGAACCGGACGGCGCTCGCGGGTTTCCAGTTGCAACACCGATCCCAGCTTGAGCGCCAGCACCGGCAGCACGCAGGGCATCAGATTGAGGATAAGGCCACCCAGCAGGGCGGCGCCCAGCAACCAGAGCAGCGAGTTGCCCTGACTCGGTAGTGTCAGCGGGTCACCTATGCTGGCGTCACTCTGCCAGGCCTGTTCACCACTGCTCAGCACAAACCCGAGTTGCTGGTTACGGATGTCGGGCGCATCGCCCTGCCAGCCATCGCTGACCGGAATACGGGCGATCAGGGTGTTGCCTTGCACCTCCAGCTCGGGTTTGCCAAATTCGGCCTCTTCCAGACGCTGGAGGAAAACCTGGGGATCCTGCCAGCCTTGCGGGTTGTCGGCGGTCAGCTGCAGCTGGTTTTGCTGATAACCCGCTTTGAGGATGACGGTATCCGGCAGGGTTTGTGGCAGCTTGCTCATCGCCTGGGCGTAGGCAAAGTCAAATCCTTCCGGCGCAGTGCCATCGAGCGCAAGGGTAAAAGGGTAGTCGGTCAGAATGCAGACATTGCTGCAAGTCGAAAGGCGCAGGGTGCCAGTCAGCGTATTACTGCTGCTGTGGGCAAGCGTGATGGGGAGGCTGACGGTCTTCTGATAGCCCTGGGTCGAGATACCACTGACGTCAAATCGCTCCGGCACGGGCCAGTGCCACTGCTGGGTGGCTTGAGGGGCATCCCAGAAGATTTCAGGGGCAATGCCACCTTCCCCCGGGTTCTGCCAATAGGTCTTCCAGCCGGACTCGAGCTCCAGGCTCAGCAGCACGCGAGTTTGGGCGGGATCTCGGGTATCCGCTTGCAGCCGCACTTTGGCGTGATCGTTCTGGGGGCTGGCAAGCCAGCCGGTATCGCTGGCCAATCCCATGGATTGCCACAGCAGGCCGCCCATCAACAGGGCGGTCTTGATGATGTTTGACATTTTTTTGTCTCTTGAAAATGAAAGTTAGGGTGGTGTAAACCGCGGCTAACTCATTCTCGCCAGACACAGAGAGTAAGATGAAGTCGCCGTTCAGGCGGAGATATGTTTCTGGGTGGGGGCAAGGCGGGGGAGCGGCGCGACAGCGGCGCCAGCAGGGCAATCACAAAAGCGATGGCAAAGAAGATCTGTTCGACGCAGAGCAGGGTGGCGGCACTGAGCCACTTGCCATTGAGCTGGCAACTGCTCGGCTGGGGTGTCGCGGTTTGGGCATCGTCGGCTTCGGCGCCGGAAGATGGGACAGGCAGCAGCTGGCAACTCAGGGCCTGATCGAGCTGAGCCAGTCGGGCCAGCGGCTGGGCCGCACAGTTGAGCACCAGAATGCAGACCAGCAGCAGGAGTCTTGTCGCCACGCGTTGTCGCAAAATCATGCTCGCCCTACCCTGTTGAATGGTGCATATCCTATCGATCAATAATGGCAGGGGCAAGTCAGCAGGATTCGATACGACCATATGTGCTATGCAGGGTGGTCAGTTCTGTTTGGCGAACGCTTGTTCGCTAAAAGGGGGATCAGTATACTGCGCCGAGTTAAAATCCGAGGTGTTCGATGCTCAAACTTGCCCGTGTGCTGCTGCTAACCCTGCTGCTCGTCTTCTGGTTCGTGTTCGGTCTGTTGCTCTGTCTGGTGCGTCCGCGTCATCCCAACAACGTCTTTGTCTTCGCCCGCATGTACCATGCGGTTTGCCCGCTGCTCGGGCTCAAGGTCAAGGTAACCATACCGGACGAGATCAAGTCGCTCGGCCCGGCGGTTTACGTCTGCAACCACCAGAGCAACTTCGACATCTTCACCGTGACCGGTGCCGTCATGCCGGGCGTGGTGGCGGTAGGCAAGAAGAGTCTGCTGTGGTTGCCCTTCTTCGGTCTTATCTTCTGGCTCTCAGGCAACGTGCTCATCGACCGCTCCAACCGCTCTCGTGCCATCGGCACCATAGGCCAGGTGGTGGATCGCATCAAGCATCACGGCACCTCCATCTGGATGTTCCCGGAAGGTACCCGCTCCAAGGGGCGCGGCCTGCTGCCGTTCAAGGCCGGCGCCTTCCACACCGCCGTGCAGGCCGAGGTGCCCGTGGTGCCCATCGTCTGCTCCAGCTACTTCGGTCAGGTTGACCTGAACCGCTGGGACAATGGTGAAGTGCTGGTCGAGGTGATGGCTCCGCTGTGCAGCAAGGAGCACGGCGCTGCCGGCATTCGAGATCTGTCCGATACCTGCCGTGCAGCGATGGAAAGCAAGCTGGTCGAACTGGACAGCAAGCTGGGTCGTCATCAGGCTGCCTGAATTTGAATGGAAGATGACATAGAGGGAGCCGCCGGCTCCCTTTTTTGTTGGTTAAAATCACCACTTTATTGGTTATTTTAACCAATGCCCTCGCCTTTAATCTCAGTATGAAATCCATATCTACCTGTAAAACAACAATAAATGATTTTGGCACGGCTCTTGTAATGCTATGGGAAGAGATAGCCATCCCAATGAACAAGGAGCCAGACCATGAGCGTATTCAGCCGCCTGACCGACGTGATCAATGCCAACCTGCACAGCCTGCTCGACAAGAGTGAAGAGCCGGAGAAGATGCTGCGCCTGATGATCGAAGAGATGGAGCAGGTGCAGGTCGAGATGAGAACCCAGGCCGCCCGCGTCATCGCCGAGCAGAAACAGCTGGAGCGTCACCAGCAGGCGTTGCAACACCAGATCCTGGAGTGGTCGGCCAAGGCCGAGCTCGCCATCCAGAAAGGGCGTGAGGATCTGGCCCGTGCCGCTCTCACAGAGAAGTTGGCCGAGGTCAAAAAATGCGAGCAACTGGAGCAGGACAAGGCCCGTGTGGCCGAGGTGCTGGCCCAGCTCACCGCCGACAGCGAGCGACTGGCGGCCAAGCTGAGCGAGGCCCGCGAGAAGCAAAAGATGCTGACCCTGCGTGAGCAGACAGCCCACAGTCGCATCCGTGCCCGTGCTCAGGTCGACAATCAGCGCATGCATGAGCTGATGGCCCGTTTTGACGGTTTTCAGGGGCGGGTCGATCAGCTGGAAGCCCAGCTGGAGGCGGCGACCCTGGGGCAGAATCCCTCGCTGGAGGCCCAATTCCGCGAGCTGGAACTCAATGACGAGATTGAACGCGAGCTGGCCCGTCTGAAGGGTCAGAAGGTGGAGGCATAATCATGACACCCTGGCCGAAAGACCTTGCCCATCGCAAGTTGACCGGGGTCTGCGCCGGCATTGCCAGCCGGCTGGGGCTCTCCAGGGTGACGGTACGGATAGTGGCGCTGATCGCCCTGATCCTGATGCCGCCGCTGACCCTGGCCGCCTATCTGCTGGCGGTGCTGATCATGCCGCCCCGTCGTGAGTTGAAGCGTTGGCTGGACTGACCCCTGGGTCATTCAGCCAGCAAGAGAAGCCTGTGAGGAGCAGAACATGCTGGAATTTATCGTCTTGATGCTGGTGTTGGTCGCCATGGCGCTGACGGGGTTCACCGTGCTGGCCATGTTGGTGGTGAGCGGTGTCTTCGTGCTGTTCGGCGCCCTGGCCGGCATGTTTGCTCTCATCATCAAGCTGGCGCCCTGGTTGCTGGTGCTGCTGGTGGTGTGCTGGTTCATCAGCAACAGGCGCAAGCAATCCAATACCTACCGTTAACCCTCCCTGTTATCGAATCCTTCCTTGGCCACTGCTTGCAGTGGCCTTTTTTGTGGTGCTTCCAGGGGCGGCGTGACGACCGTCAGCCAGAGCTGGCTCCAGTCGGCCCAGCCATCCGGCTCTTGCACCAGGCGTTCCTTGAAGGCTTTGCTCTGCTGCTTGAGGCGATATTCGAGCCGCAGCGCGGCCCCCTTGTCACCGACTGTCTGCTGCCACACCAGCACCAATGGCCCCTTGCCGCGCAGGGCGCGTGAGCCTTTGCCGCTCTGGTGCTGGCGAAGTCGCCTGATCGGGTCTGTGCTGATCCCCGTATAGAGCAGACCGGCCGCGGTGCGAACCAGATAGATGGACCACTGGCTGGGGGCGGGCGGGGGAGTCGGTTTGGCATCCATCACGGGTTTTCTCATTCGATCTGTCTGTGCCAAACTCAAAGCAGCGCAAGGAGGTGCGATGCGAGTCTGGTGTTGGTTGTGGTGTCTGTTGTCGATGTCGGCTCACGGAGAGACGCTGCGTCTCTACGATTATCATCAGCATCCCCCTTTCGTGACGGGGGAGACGACCGGGCTGAGCCGGGATCTGGTGAAGTATCTCAACGAAAAGCTTGGCGGAGAACCCAGATTTGAGCTCTGGCTGGTGAATCGCGCCAGATTGGCGCTGGAGATGTCGGATCCTGGCTTTGACGGCCTGGTGAGCTGGGTCAATCCTGCCTGGGTCGGGGATCCCCAGCGCGAGCACTATCTGTGGACCTTTCCCATGATGCGCGACACCAACGAGCTTATCTCCAGCCTGGCCAAACCCGTTACCTATCGTGGCCCGGATTCACTCAAGGGGCTGATTTTCGGTGGCATAGAGGGCTACCGCTATCAGGGCATCGATGATGCTGTGGCCCGGGGCGATCTGGTGCGCCACGATGCCAAAAAGGTCAAAATCAATTTCAGCCTGCTGGTGCGGGGCCGCATCGATGTGACTCTGGTGTCCGGTTCTGCGCTGGCCTTTTTTACCCATGACCCCGGTTTCGAGGGGAAACTCTTTATTTCACCTTTCCCCCAATCCAGTTATACCCGCCACCTGCTGCTGCCCAAATCCCGCCACAAGCTGCATACCAGATTGAACGACATCGCCGAACAGATGGATCGTGATCCCAAGTGGCATGCCATTCTGGAATCCTATCGCAGCAGACCCTGAGCATCATTGCTGCCGCCGCGCCTGAGGTGGTGCAGCGGCAGCAGGCTCACCAGCAGGCCCGCCCAGACAAAGGCAAACCCGACCGATTTGACCGGATCCGCCGCCTCGCCAAACCAGAGGATGGCGAGCAGGAAGGCGAGACTCGGCTCGATATATTGCAGCAGCCCCATCGTGCTCATGCGGGTGCGCATCATGCCGTAACAGAACAGCCCCACCGGCAGCAGGGTAGCGGGAGCGCTGCCCATCAGCAGCAGTCGGTCGGCCCAGTCACCGGCCATAAACTGGCTCATGCCGTTGAGCGTCAGAGCACCAATAATCAGAAGGGCGACGGGAAGCTGGACCAGGGCTTCGAGGTAGAGGCTGACACCGGCGTCGTAGTGCACCTTCTTCTTGAGCAGACCATAGAAGGCGAAGTTGGCCCCCATGATGAGGGAGAACCAGGGCAGCTGACCGTAGGAGAAGAGCATGTAGGCGAGTCCGGCCAGTGCCAGGGCGACTGCCAGGTGCTTTTGCACTGTGAGCTTCTCTTTGAGGAAGATGACGGCGAACACGATATTGAACAGCGGCGTCATGAAGAAGGCGAGGCTGGTGGCCAGCACCTGACCCGTGGTCAGACACCAGGTGAACATGCACCAGCTGATGGACATGACGGGGCCCGCCAGCAGTATGAGGCCCAGCTGGCGCGGTTCACTGCGAAGCCGTGCCCAGGGCACCTGATAGCCGAGGAGAGCAAAGAGCGCAGCCAGCAGAACCACAGACCAGAGTACACGGTGGGAAAGCAGCTCCCACATGTTGACCTCGGGCATGAACTGGTAATAGAGGGGCAGCATGCCCCACAGCGCGAATGAGAGGGCCGCGCTGCCGGTGCCCATCCAGTTTTTCATCGTTTTTCGTTTATTAAATTAAACATTAGTGGCCGCATGATAAGTATCTGTTGAATCTTTCACAAGCAGGATCAGGGGGGAAATTCTGTTACCATCGGGCCCATGAACCGACTCGATACGCTGTTTGAACAGATCCGGGCCTGCCGGTTGTGCGAGGCTCATTTGCCGCTGGGCCCACGCCCTGTGATCCGCGGGAAAGAGAGTGCTCGTCTGCTGATCATCGGTCAGGCTCCCGGCACCCGGGTGCATGCCAGCGGCATCCCCTGGGATGATCCCTCTGGCGATCGGCTGCGTCACTGGCTCGGCGTGGATAAAACGACCTTCTACGACGAGTCCCGCATCGCCATCATGCCGATGGGGCTCTGCTACCCCGGCAAGGGCAAGTCGGGGGATCTGCCCCCTCGTCCTGAATGTGCGCCCACCTGGCACGACAAGGTATTGATGCTGCTGCCCAATATCGAGCTGACCCTGCTCATCGGCCAGTATTCCCAACAGTACTATCTGGGCAAGGCCGGTAAAGGTTCGCTGACCGAGACGGTGAGACAATGGGCCGACTATGGCCCCGCCTGGCTGCCGTTGCCGCACCCGTCTCCCCGCAATACCTTCTGGCTCAGGAAGAACCCCTGGTTCGAGCAGGACGTGCTCCCCCATCTGCAGCAAAGGGTCACCCCCTTGCTGCTTTGATTCAGGCCGCCGGTTCTGCAAGGGGTTTTGGCTTGCTGCGGGCCATGGCAAGCAGCGGGATTATGATGCACAAGCACCCCAGCAGCAGCGGCAGACCCGGCTGCTCGTCAAACAGCCAGACCCCGATGGCAACCGCCATCAAGAGGCCTGTATATTCCGCCGAGGCGATCTTGCTCGCCTCCGCCTTGCGATAGGCCACCACGCACAAGCCGGCATAGACCATGATCAGCGCCGATGAGCCGAAGGCGGGCCACCACATCTGCCACTGCCAGTCGCCCCCTTCCCATAGCGCCAGCGCCAGTATGAAAGGCATGCTCAGCACGTTGGTGAAGAACAGTGTCTGGGCGATGGGTTGCTTGAGCGGGATCCGCTTGATCAACAAGTTGTTGAGCGCCATGGAGAGCGCCACCCCGAGTGCCGCCAGCGCGGCCCAGTTCACCTCGGTCGGCCGCAGCACGATCAGCACTCCGATAAAACCGATGAGCGCGGTCAGCACCTTCTGGCGCGAGATGGCTTCCCCCGCCATCCACACTGCCAGCGGTACCATCATCAGGGGCGCCGCATAGAAGAGGGCATTGGCGGTGGCGAGTGGCAGACGAGTGAGGGCGATCACCATCAGGCAGACGCCAACCGCCCAGATGTGGGCCCGCAGCAGATGCCACTTGATGGCGACCGGTGGATTGCGACGCCATGACCAGAGCAGCCAGGGCGTCAGCAAGAGGGCGGCGGAGAGCTGGCGAAAGAAGACAAACTGGAACACGGGCTGGCTCGGCTCCAGCACCTTGACCAGCGCATCGGAAAAGACCGCCACCATATTGCCCAGCACCAGATAGAGGATCCCGATCCCGACTGCATTCATACCACCTCCCACGTCAGATGAGGGCAGGGTAGCGCGGGGTCAGTTATCCAGTAAAATGATAAAAAATCACCATTCATGAGATTTTTGGATAATGAAACTGCCTCCCCTGCGTGCCGTTCAATACTTCGAGGCGGTCGCCCGCCTGCTCAGCTTTTCTCGCGCGGCACTCGAGCTGAACGTCAGCCAGAGTGCGGTCAGCCACCAGATCCGGTTGCTGGAGGATTTTCTGGGGGAGCGGCTGCTGCTGCGCCAGGGGCGGCTGTTGTCATTGACAGCCCAGGGGGAGGTGTATTTTGAGGGCATAGCGGCCGGGCTCGGCCAGATCGCCCAGAGCAGCGAACAACTGCGCGGCGGTGGCGAGATGCGAGTCCGGCTTGCCGTCTACAGTTCGTTCGCGGTGAAGTGGTTGATCCCGCGCCTGGCGGGCTTGCGTCAGCTCTATCCCGAGCTGGATCTGAGCCTGGAGATGGTGGCGGAAGATCCCGAACTTTCCGATCGGGTGGCGGACTGCTTTATCACAGTCTCGCCCCATGGTCGTGGCTATTGCCACGATCTCATCTATCGGGAGCGGCTCTTTCCGGTTTGCAGCCGACGGTTGTTGCAGCAAGTTGAAGGGGAGTGGCCGCAGGCCATCTGGCAATTGCCGCTCCTGTCGGTACAGTCCATCTACAAGGCGCGGGGAGAGGATTGGCAGCGCTGGGCCAAGGCGGGTGAGCTGGTCATTCCCGATGAGGCGCGCATGCACCACTTCAGTCATGTGTTGCTGGCGATGGAGGCGGCGGCCTGGGATCAGGGGGTGGCCTTTGTGAACGACTACATGTTGCGGCCGGATGATCCCCAGCTGGTGGCCTTGCCGGTACACCAGCTGGAGACGGGGGATGCCTTCTATTTCACCTGCAAGCGATCCCGGGCCCATGAGCCCGCCATCAGCCGGTTGCGCCAATGGCTGATGATGGAGACGCGTCAGAGCATGGCCTTGCAAACAAAAGCCCAACCCTGATGCTAAGGTTGGGCTTGTTTGAACTGGCTGTCCCGTCCTGAATATGGTTTACACCTTTCCCCCACATAAACGGAGAGCCCGATGGGACAAGGTGTGAAACGGACACAGCGCGATTACTCGCTGACTTTTAAACTGGCACTGGTCGAGCAGATT
>NZ_JAACFW010000034.1:0-39779 GCF_029237245.1 Aeromonas sp. 5HA1 | reverse complement strand
CGACGCAACAGTGTGTTGCTGCGGGAGTGGAATTCTACTCAACCGCCTTCTCGAGTCAAGCCTTATTTTCAAAGGCTTTTCGAGGTTATCGACTTGGCTTTCTGCGTTGCCGCTTGCCCTGTCGATGGAGGCGCATTATAGGGAGTTGAATCTTTCTGGCAACCCCTTATCGGCAATAAAATTGCAAAAATCGGCACTTTTTTAGTTATTCATATCCAACCACAGCTTTTGTACAAACTTATCCACAGAAACGAGTTCCGGATTGCTAGAATGGCCAAAAACAAGGAGGCCAAGATGGACTTGCGACTGAGATCTTACAAAGGAAAAAGCCCACAACTGGGTAAACGAGTATATGTGGATCCCTGCGCGACTCTGGTCGGGGATATAGATCTGGCGGAAGATGCCAGCATCTGGCCCATGGTGGCGGCGCGGGGGGATGTGAATCATATCCGCATCGGTGCCCGCAGCAATATTCAGGACGGCACCGTGTTGCACCTTACCCGCAAGAGCGCCAGCAACCCTGATGGCTATCCGCTGTTGATCGGAGAGGATGTGACGATCGGCCACAAGGCCATGCTGCACGGCTGCACCATAGGCGACCGGGTGCTGGTCGGCATGGGGGCCATCATTCTGGATGGGGTTGTGGTGGAAGATGACGTGATGATCGGGGCCGGCAGTCTGGTGCCACCAGGCAAGCGACTCGAATCCGGATTCCTCTATATGGGCAACCCCGTCAAGCAGGTCCGCCCCCTCAAACCTGCCGAAGTCGCATTTCTCAAGACCTCGGCCGACAACTATGTCCTGCTCAAGAACGAGTATCTGCAAGAGGCTTGAGCAGCCCCCACAAACAGGAAGCCCGGCATGATGCCGGGCTTCTCTTCTTATATAGCTATCTATATAGCAACAGAGTGCCGAAAGTTAATGGGCCTGATCCCAGTTGTCGCCTGTGCCCGCTTCGACTAGCAGAGGCACATGCAGTTCGGCAGCGGCCGACATCTTCTCCTTGATGATGGCAGTGTACTCTTCCAGCTTCTCTTCGCGGATCTCGAACACCAGTTCATCGTGTACCTGCATCAGCATGCGGATCGACTCATCCTCGATGCCGCGGATCCAGCCATCTACGTTGATCATGGCGCGCTTGATGATGTCGGCGGCCGTCCCCTGCATGGGGGCGTTGATCGCCGCCCGCTCGGCGCCCTTGCGCAGACCGGCGTTGCGGGACTTGATATCCGGCAGATAGAGACGACGGCCGAACAGGGTCTCGACATAGCCCTGCGCTTCCGCCTGCTGGCGGGTACGCTCCATATACTCCAGCACACCCGGGTAGCGTTCGAAGTAGAGGTCCATGTACTTCTGCGCCTCGGCGCGACCGATCCCCAGCTGTTTGGCCAGGCCAAAGGCGCTCATGCCATAAATGAGGCCGAAGTTGATCGCCTTGGCGCTGCGACGCATGTCGGTGGTAACCGCATCGAGCGCGACCCCGAACACCTCGGCGGCCGTTGCCTTGTGGATGTCCTTGCCCTCGGCAAACGCGGTCAGCAGCCCCTTGTCACCGGAGAGGTGTGCCATGATGCGCAGCTCGATCTGGGAGTAGTCCGCCGCCACCAGCTTGTAGCCAGCGCTCGGGATGAAGGCCTGCCGGATCCGGCGACCCTGTTCGTTGCGCACCGGAATGTTCTGCAGGTTGGGATCAGAGGAGGACAAACGGCCGGTGGCCGCCACCGCCTGATGATAGGAGGTGTGTACCCGCCCTGTCTGGGGCTTGATCATCAGCGGCAGCTTGTCGGTATAGGTGGACTTGAGCTTGGCCAGGGTGCGGTGCTCCATCAGCAGGCGCGGGAGCTCGTAGGTCTCGGCCAGTTCGGCCAGCACCTCTTCCGCGGTGGATGGTGCACCTTTTGGGGTCTTCTTGATGATCGGCAGACCCAGCTTGGTGAAGAGGATCTCCCCCAGCTGCTTGGGCGAGGAGAGGTTGAACTCCTGCCCGGCCAGCTCATGGGCATGACGCTCCAGTTCGGCCAGCCGCAGTTCTATCTCCTGGCTCTGCTGGTGCAGTAGCTTGGGATCGATAGTGGTCCCGAGCAACTCCATCCGCGCCAGTACCGGCAGCAACGGCAGCTCGATTTCGCTGAATACCTGGCACAGGCCAGGCACGGCTTCCAGTTGGCCCCACAGAGTCTGGTGCAGACGCAGGGTGATATCCGCATCTTCCGCCGCATAGGAAGCTGCCTGCTCCAGCTCAATCTGGTTGAAGGTGAGCTGCTTGACCCCTTTGCCCGCTATATCTTCAAAAGAGGTGGTTTCGACCCCGAGATAGCGTTTGGCCAGCGAATCCATGTCGTGACGACTGGCGGTGGAGTTGAGCACGTAGGACTCGAGCATGGTGTCGTAGGCGATACCCTGCAGGTCGATGTCGTGGTTGAGCAACACGTTGCGATCGTACTTGAGGTTCTGGCCCACCTTGAGACGGGTCGGATCTTCCAGCAACGGCTTGAGCTTGCCCAGCACTACGGCCTCGGTCAGCTGCACCGGCGCCCCGAGATAGTCGTGACCGAACGGCACATAGGCCGCCTTGCCCGCTTCGACGGCGAAAGAAACGCCGACGATACGCGCCTCCATGTAGTCGAGACTGGTGGTTTCGGTATCGAAGGCAAACAGCGGTGCCACTTTCAGTTGCTCCAGCCAGCCGTCAAACTCGGCCTCATCCAGAATGCAGCGGTAGTCTGTTTCGATGGCGGCAGCGGGAGCGACGGCGCCATCACCTGCCTCTTCTTCCTGCCCGGCACCCTCTTCGCCACCGGACTCAAGCTCCTTGATCAGGTTGCGAAGCTCGTATTCACGGTAGACTGCCAGCAGTGACTCCTTGTCGATGGGGCCAAGCTGGAGCTCTTCCAGACTCTGTTCCAGCTCGACATCGGTCTTGATGGTCGCCAGTACATAGGAAAGGCGAACCTGCTCCTCCTGCTCACGGAACTTGTCGGCGAACGCCTTGGAGCCGCGGAAGCCGAGGGCCGCCACCTTGTCGAGGTTGGCTGCAATCTCGTCTATGCTGCCAATCCCCTGCAGCAGGGCCAGCGCGGTCTTCTCGCCGACACCCGTCATGCCGGGGATGTTGTCCACCTTGTCCCCCATCAGGGCCAGATAGTCGATGATGAGCTCCGGCGGCACGCCAAACTTTTCAATCACCCCTTCCCTGTCTGTCTTCACATCTTTCATGGTGTCGATCAGGGTGACATGGTCGGAGACCAGCTGCGCCATGTCCTTGTCGCCGGTACTGATCAGCACAGGCAGCTGCTTCTCGGTGGCCTGGCGGGCAAGCGTGCCGATCACATCGTCCGCCTCGACTCCTTCGACCATCAAAAAGGGGAAGCCCATCGCCTTGATCATCTGATGGATGGGGGCAACCTGGCTGCGCAGATCGTCCGGCATGCTGGCACGGGTCGCCTTGTACTCGGGATAGATGTCGTCACGGAAAGTCTTGCCCTTGGCGTCGAACACCACGGCCACATGGCAGTCAGGGTATTGCTTGCGCAGGCTGCGCATCATGTTGGCCATGACACGGACGGCACCACTCGGCAAACCGGTCGATGTACGCAGATCAGCCTGCTGGGAGGCGAAGAAGGCGCGGTAAAGATAAGAAGAGCCGTCGACCAGAATAAGGGGATTGCTAGGGGCCATGAAATCGTCCTGCCAGAGATAAACAGCCGCTAGGATGCCACAGGGCCCCCTTCACACCAAGGGGGCTAGCGCCACCATCAACAGGCCATTGAAAAGGGGCGCGCTGTGGATAACTCTGTGTTCAAAAATGGGGCTCAGTACGGACCACAGTGACAAAGCTGTGCATAACAATATAAAAGTACATATAAAACAATACGATGAGATCGTAAAAACTGATCTTGAGACGGTTGAGATGATCTCGATCAATGTGGAAAAAGATTTAAGGGAGTAGATACGGCAGGATCGAAAACGAAACAATCCTAGCACAGCGAGATGACTTGACCAGCGGATGGCGAACGATAACCATACAAAAGTACAACAATCTATCCTAGCTCACATTTTCAACAACGAGGGGTTTGCCATGAAAAAAGTGGCCGTGATTTTGAGTGGCTGTGGCGTCTTTGATGGTGCCGAAATCCATGAGGCCGTCATCAGTTTGCTGGCGCTGGCCCGCCAGGGTGCGACTACCCAATGCTTCGCTCCGAACGTGGCGCAGCTCCATGTTATCAACCACCTGACCGGTGACGTGAGCGAGGGGGAAAGCCGCAACGTGCTGGTTGAAGCCGCTCGCATCTGTCGCGGTCAGATCAGAGATGTGGCAGAGCTGGATGCGGCCGATTACGACGCGTTGCTGGTGCCCGGCGGCTTTGGTGCCGCCAAGAACCTGTGCGACTTCGCCATCAAGGGAGCCAAGTGCCAAATTCAGCCAGATGTCCTCAAAGCCTGCCAGAGCTTTGCCAAGGCCAACAAGCCGGCGGCATACATCTGCATCGCGCCCGCCATGATACCGCTCATCTATGGCGCAGGCACTCTGGCGACCATAGGTCATGACGAAGGCACCGCCAATGCCATGGAGGCCATGGGGGGCAGCCATCTCAACTGCCCGGTCAACGAGTTCGTGGTGGATCAGGAGCGCAAGGTGATCTCCACCCCCGCCTACATGCTGGCCAACAACATTGTGGAAGCGGCAGATGGCATAGAGAAGACGGTCAAGCAGCTGCTGGCGCTGTAATCCCCACCCCGCCAAAAACAAACGGGCCGCTCATGGAGCGGCCCGTTTTCAATCTTGCAGCTGGCTGCCGGTTAGATGGATTCGCCCATCTGCTCCATCTTGCCCAGCAGGGCACGCAGACGCTCCTGCCATGCAACGTGCTCGTTGCGCAGCAGATGGTTCTCGTCTTGCAGCTTGCTGTTTTGCTCTTTCAGTTCGTCCAGCTCCATCTTCAGCAGGGAGATGTTGTCGACGGCGGATTGTACTTTGGATTCGAGTTGCTCAAGGACTTCTAGTGACATATGCATACCTGTATGTTCAATTGCGATGCCCCACAGAGGGCGATTCAAGCGCGTAAAGCCAGCATACCCCGAGCACATCGGCACAAACAAGCCAGCGCGCTGTAAAATGCGCCTTCCATAGATGTATTGTCTAAATATGCGTCTATTTTTCTCGCATCCTGCGCCCTGGCAGATACAAGAGCCTCATAACCAGCAGGCAACACCCTGCCAATCCAGTCACCACGGGCATGTTGCCGGGCACTTCCCCCCAGTTATGCCTTCATCCGTGCAGCGCCACATAAGCCCCCAACAGCAAGCAGGCGACCCCGTACATCAGCAGGCCATAGAGCAGGTTCCAGCGCAGGATCATCCCCGCACTCAGGTTGTAGCGCGATGCCAATGCCAGGTTGGAGCCGGAGAGCGGGCTGGTACCGGTCGCAAGCCCCCACCCCAGCAAAAAGCACATGCCGAGCAGGCTGGGATCCGGTGACAAGGGCCACAACAGCGGCGCCAGCCCGGAGATGCTGATAAGCGGATGCACACCGACGATGGCCACCAGCAGGATCAACAGCAGCGTCAGGGATGACTCGAGCCAGCCGAAGTGGTTGAAGAGTGGCAGCCCGTGCTCACCGCCAAGCTCGAGCACAGACAGAGCGCTGTTGATGCCGGCTGCCAGCAAACCGGCCCCCAGAAACAGCACCAGCTGGCCACCGATGGCAGGGAAACGCTCCACCACCTGCCGCTTGAGGGCGGCGCCTCGCCCGGCTCTGGGCATGAACAGCAGCGCCAGCAGCGGTGCCACCAGCGCAATCACAGCCAGAATGCCAAGTGCTGGCCAGATCTGTTTGATGAGCAGCACCAGCAGCGCCAAGGCCACCGGCAGCCCCAGGGTCTGCAGTCGCAGCGGATAGCCGGCAAAATCCTGTACACCGAGTCGCTCCACCTGCCAGGCGGTCAGTCCCATGGCCAGCAGAGCCGCAATCACACCAAACGGCATTATGCTGGAGAGCTGCAGACCCGGCGCGTACGTGAGCGCCACCGCCATGGCGACGAAGAAGGGGGACCAGAAAGCCGCCGCACAGAAGATCCGGCTCAGCACCATTACCTGGCGCCGCTCCAGGGTGCCGTTACGTTCCAGCCGATCGCCGATGATGAACAGCACAGAGAGGTTGATGACAGATCCCAGCAGATTGAGGCTGGCCATGGTGCTCCACAGCCCCTTGCGACCGGACCAGGAGGCAGTACCGGTCAGCAGACCCGCCGTCGCCAGGTTGAGGGTGCTCACGGCGGCAAACATGGTGAGCATATTGATGTTGGGCAACAGCCAGTCGCCCGGATTGAGACTGGCCCCCCGCCACCATGAGAAGATCAGCAGCAAGAGGGCTGCGCCATACAGGGCAAGAGCCTGTCGTCTGGCAGCCCCCACCAGCCAGGGCCAGGTGAGGAGCGATGCCCCCCAGGCGGCGATGGCCGCCGGCCAGGGGGAGAATCCCAGATAGAGGTGCAGCAGGTTGAGCAGCCACATCCCCAGGATCAGGTAACCTGACCAGCGCTTGGCCATCGAATCGTCTCGGTCAGGGGATCAGAGACACTGATCCATATCCAGCGAAGGCTTGTCGCACTCCGGGCGGCCCACTATCTTGGCCGGTACGCCGGCGACAGTGGTGTGCGGCGGCACAGGGTTGATCACCACGCTGCCGGCACCTATCTTGGCGCCCATCCCCACCTCTATATTACCGAGCACCTTGGCACCCGCCCCTATCATGACCCCTTCGCGGATCTTGGGATGGCGATCGCCGCTCTCCTTGCCGGTCCCTCCCAGGGTCACACTCTGCAGGATGGAGACATCATCTTCAATCACAGCGGTTTCACCGACCACTATGCCGGTGGCATGGTCAAACATGATGCCCTTGCCGATCCGCGCAGCCGGGTGCACGTCGACCCCGAATACCACCGAAATCTGGTTTTGCAGGTAGAGCGCCAGCGAGCGACGACCCTGGCGCCACAGCCAGTTGGCAACCCTATACCCCTGCAGGGCATGGAAACCCTTGAGGTAGAGCAGCGGGGTGGAGAAGAGATCGACCGCCGGGTCGCGCTCCTGCACGGCGCAGATATCTGCCGCCACCATTGCCAGCAACTCGGGCTCGCTGCGCAGGGCCAGCTCGATCACCTCACGCAGGGCGATGGCGGGCATGGTGGCGCTGTCGAGCTTGTTGGCCAGCTGGAAGCTGAGAGCCGAACGCAGGTTCTTGTGATTGAGAATCGTGGAGTGAAAGAAGCTGGCCAGCATGGGCTCTTCGGTTGCCATGCATGCCGCTTCTCGCTCAATTTTTTGCCAGGTTCTGGCAACCAGATCATCCATGTTGCAGCCTACTGTTGTTCTGATGGAGTGCCTTGCTGTTCCTTGTGCACCACAGAGATGGGGTCCATATGAATGATGACATCCATGCGTTCAAATTCCTGACGCACCGCCAGTTCGGCTTCATCGGCAATCTGATGGGCCTTGACCAGAGGGAGCTGATCGTCCAGTTCCAGATGCAACTGAACGAAACGGGTCGGACCGGATTGGCGGGTACGCAGATCATGCACCCCGTGGACACCTTCGACTTCACAGCAGAGGGCCATTATTCTCGCTTGTTCTTCGGCTGGCAACTGACGATCGAGCAGCGCCTGCACAGACTCATAGCCGATATGGATGGCGCCCCACAGCAGGAACAGACCGATCAGGATGGCAAACAGGCCATCGGCCCAGAACCAGCCCCGCCCCGCCAGCACCAGCGCCAGCAAGACGCCGGCATTGAGCAGCAGATCGGAGCGGTAGTGCATCATGTCGGCCTTGATGGCCACGCTGTTGGTCTTGCGGATGACAAAACTCTGGAAGCTGACCAGCAGCAGGGTCAGCACTATGGAGCCGCCGCTGACCCAGATACCCGCTTCGAGTCGAAGAATGGGGGCCTGATTGAGCAGGGAGGAGATGCCGTGCATCACCAGCAGCAGGGCCGACCCAGAGATGAAAGCGGACTGAATGAGACCCGCCAGCGATTCCGCCTTGCCGTGGCCGAAGCGGTGCTCATCATCGGCCGGTGCCAGCGCATAGCGAATGGCCAGCAGATTGATGATGGAGGCACTGACATCCATGAAGGAGTCGGTGAGCGACGCCAGCAGACTTGAGGAATCGGTCATGAGCCAGGCGATCAGCTTGCCGGTGATCAGCAGGGTGGCGGTGGTGACGGCGGCCATACTGGCCAGCGTCACCCAGCGGGAATATTGTTGATGGCTCAAAACCGGCTTTCCTCTTGCGGTTAAAAAACTATTATACCCTGACCCCTGCGTCACTTTGGCGCGAAAAATCAGCGGAATGACCCTAGATGCACAAAATACTCCTGGTCGACGACGATCTCGAGCTGACTCAGCTGCTCACCGAAATTCTGACCCTGGAAGGCTTCCAGGTGACTGTCGCCGAGGATGGCGAAGAGGGGTTGCTGCAGCTGGCCGAGCAGGACTTCAACCTGGTGCTGCTGGACGTGATGATGCCCAGGCTCAACGGCTTCGCCATGCTGGCAAAGCTGCGTGAGACCCACGACACCCCGGTACTGATGCTGACTGCGCGGGGCGACAGCCAGGACAGGGTCAACGGGCTGGAGGCGGGCGCCGATGATTACCTTGCCAAGCCCTTTGATGACAGAGAATTGCTGGCCCGGATCCGCGCCATACTGCGCCGGACCCAGAGTGCGCAACCCCAGCGTGGCGGCACTTCCGAAGAGATCCGCTTCATGGATCTGGTGCTGCAACCGGGCTTGCAGCAAGCCAGTAGCGGCGAACAGCTGCTGGAGCTCACCGCCACCGAATTCGGGTTGCTGGAGTGTCTGCTGCGCAATCCCGGCCAGATCGTCAGCAAGAGCCAGCTCTCGGAGCTGGTGCTCGGCAAGAAGCTGGAACCCTTCGATCGCGCCATCGACATGCACCTGAGCAACCTGCGCAAGAAACTGCCGGAACGCGCCGATGGCCAGCCCCGCTTCAAGACGGTGCGCGGACGCGGTTATCTGTGGCTGGAACAGGCATGAAAACGGCTCGCTCCCTCAATGGCCTTTCCACCCAGATCTTCCTCTGGTTCTGGTTCATGCTGCTGGTCGTGGTCGCCGCTGTCGTGATACTGCCGACCCTGGATCCCCGCAACATAATCCCGTTACCCGCCCACGAGATGGTGCGGATGAACAACAACCTGAAAGCCCTGCAGCGGGGTGCCGACCCCAATCAGGATTTCGATCTGGCCAAGGCCATAGAGGCTGCTGGTCTGTTACCGGTGGACAATATCTACCTGCGCGACGAGAAGGGACAGATGCAATCCAGCACGCGGCTCAGCAAGTTCGTCGTCCGCTTCATGGTCGACTCGGACAATCCGGCCAAACCCATGCTGGGCAGCGAGCACCAGAGAGCCATCGCCGGTCCCTTCGAGATGGAGCACCATGGTCAGACCTATCACGTCTACTTCGGCCTCAATGTCGAAAACTCCTATCTGTTCCTGTTTATCCAGATCCTGGATCACCCGATCCAGATCCTGGGGATCGCCATGCTGGTCAGCACTCCGCTCTGCCTGTTGCTGGCCTGGCGACTGACCCGTCCCATACTGCAGTTGCAGCGATCAGTCTCCCAGTTGGCGGAGGGCAACCTGGAAGTACAGATCCCCAATCTGGGGCGGCGTGACGAGATCGGCCAGCTGGCGGATCACGTCAGCCACATGGTCGACACGCTCAAGAGCATGATCCAAAAGCAGAAACAGCTGCTGTCCGACATATCCCACGAGCTGCGCAGCCCCCTCACCCGTATCCAGCTGGCGCAGGCGCTGATCCGCCGCAAGCAGGGCGACAGCAACGAGCTGGCGCGGATAGAGTCGGAGATTGGGCGGCTGGACAAGCTGATCGGCGACCTGCTCGACCTGTCACGGGTACAGCAGCATGTGGAGGCACCCGTGGTGATGCCATTGGCCGAACTGCTGGAGCCCATGCTGGACGACGCCATGTTCGAAGCCAACCAGAGCGGCAAGCAACTCCGGCTGCCGCCACTGCCGACCGAGTCGATCAGGATGTGGCCCGAGCTGCTGGCACGGGCGCTGGAAAATCCCCTGCGCAACGCACTCAAGTACGCTCACAAGTTCATCAAACTGGATTGGTATCGGGAAGGAAGGGAGTGGGTCATCACCATCCGTGATGACGGCCCGGGTGTGCCGGTGGCGCAACAGGAGCAGCTGTTCCTGCCCTTCTTTCGGGTGGATGATGCCCGCAACGCCAAGACCGGTGGCACCGGGCTGGGGCTGGCCATCGCCTCGGAGGCAATCCAGCGCCATGGCGGCACCATTCGCGCCAGTTGCAATCAGCCCACCGGGCTGACTATCACCATACGTCTGCCTATTGGCTGAGCCATCTCTTTTCATCCAGGCGGGCGCTGGGTATGCTGGCGCCCTTTTCAGCCCCATCTCGGCCCGCATCAGGATCCCGCCATGCTCGATATCGTGCTCTACCAACCGGAAATCCCGCCCAACACAGGCAACATCATCCGCCTCTGCGCCAACACCGGCTACCGGCTGCATCTGATAGAACCGCTGGGGTTCGAGTGGGATGACAAGCGGGTGAAGCGGGCCGGGCTCGATTATCACGAGTTTGCCGAGGTGAAACGCTGGCCGAGCTATGAGGCATTTCTGGCTGCCGTTGCTCCCGAGCGGGTGTTTGCCTGCACCACCAAGGGCAGTACCGCCCATTCTGCAGCGCAGTTCGCGCCCGGTGATGCCCTGCTGTTCGGCCCGGAGAGCCGAGGTCTGCCACTGGAGATCATAGAGAGCCTGCCGTTCGAACAGCGGCTGCGCATCCCCATGTTGCCCCAGAGCCGCAGCATGAATCTCTCCAATGCGGTCGCGGTATTCGTGTACGAGAGCTGGCGCCAGCTGGGTTATGAGGGCTCGCTCTGAGCCTGACTCACCCCATGGGGTGAATGCAACAGGCGGCCATCACGTTCCAATTGCCAGCACAGATACCCCAGCGTCAGACCTCGGCCCGCCATCAGGGCGCCCATGGCGGCCCACAAGGCGGCAACGCCCCAGCCCTGACAGAGCCACCAGACCGGGAAGAAGCCGCAAAACGCCGCTACCAACATGCTGTTACGCATCTCCCGGGCACGGGTAGCGCCAATGAAGACCCCATCCAGCAGGAAGCACCAGACCGCCAGTAACGGCATCAGGATCAGCCAGGGCAACTGGCGGTTTGCCTCGGCGATCACCGCCGGTATGTCGGTAATATGGGCGATGAGCTGGCTGCCGCCCGCCGCAAACAGCAGGCTGAAACCAATCGCTATGATCAGCGCCCAGCCAAGGTTCAAGACAATGGCTTCGCGCAGCGCCTGCCGATCCCGCCGGCCGATGGCGCGGCCCACCATGGCCTCCACCGCATAGGCAAAGCCATCCATCCCGTAGGAGATGAGCATCAGAAAGTTGAGCAGCACCGCATTGGCGGCCACTGCCACATCCCCCAAACGCGCGCCCTGCAAGGTCATGAAGGCAAAGCAGAGCTGCAGGCAGAGGGAGCGGATGAAGATATCCCGATTCAGGCTGAGCAATCTCAACAGCGCGGGCCACTGACGCCAACGTTGCCAGGCCCCCTGCCACACCTCGGGCGAGAAGCGGCGCAGATGGCGGCTCACCAGCCAGAGCCCGACCCCCAGGGCGCTGTAATCTGCCAGCAGAGAGGCGGCGGCCACTCCCTTCACCTGCCAGCCCAGCCCCAGTACGAACCAGGTATCCAGCGCCATGTTGATCAGATTGGTGAAGATCAGCAACAACATGGGGCTGCGGGCATCCTGCATGCCCAGCAACCAGCCCATGATCACCAGATTGCAGAGCGCCGCAGGCGCACTCCAGATCCGTACCGACACATACTCGCTTGCATAAACCTGCACCTCGGCTGACCCGCCACTGAGTGCAATCAGCCCGGGCAGCAGGGGCAGCAGCAAGAGCAAGAGCAGCACGCCCAGCCCGACGGCGAGACCGAGCGCCCGCGCCAGGGTGTCGAGCTGGCCACCTGGACTACCGGCGCCATGAGCCTGGGCGGTCAGCCCTGTGGTGGACATGCGCAGGAAGCCGAGCAGCCAGAAGATGAGATTGATGAGGGTCGCCCCGACCGAGACGCCTCCCAAAAACCAGGCCTGACCGAGCTGGCCTATCACCCAGGTATCCACCAGCCCCAGCAATGGGGTTGTGATATTGGAGAGCACCATGGGCAGTGCCAAAGCAAACACGGCCCCATGGCGCCGCCTGTCTGTCAACCAGGGCGGGATCAGCATGAAAGCAGCCACTCATCCGGCATCATTCGCCCTCCAGTCGCACAATTTTGGCGAAATCGGAGACCAGGGTTTCCATGACCACGTGGGGTACTCTCCCCTCGCTCATCTGGGGGCGGAACACGGCTTCCAGCTTGCCTTCCGGATTGATCAGCACTATGGAGGCGGAGTGGTCGATCAGGTAATCCTTCTCTCCCTGTTCGGCAATGGAGTAGATGAGGCCCAGGTTGCGCACAAACGGGAACAACTTCTCGTGGGGGCCGGTTGCCGCCTTGAACTCGGGATGGAAGAAAGCGGTATAGGTCTTGAGGCGAGTGATGTCATCGCGCTGCGGATCCGCCGAAATGAACACTACCTGGCTGTCCGGTGCAATCTTCTTCAGCGCCGGATAGACGGAGCGCAGATCCGCCAGCGTGGTCGGGCAGATATCCGGGCAGAAGGTATAGCCGACAAACAGAAAGGTCCAGTGCCCCACCAGACTGGCTGGAACGAAGGGCTGCCCCTCCTCGTCGGTGAAGGCAAACGGATTGATGTCCCGCCCCGCCGGGTAATAGTCGGCCTGCTCGGGCAGGGAGGGCCGGCTCCAGTGGAATGCAGCCATCATGCCCCCGACCAGCAGCAGGAACAGCAAGGGATAACGCGGTTTAACCATAACAACAGACCTTTTCACTGCGACATGCCCGCAGAGTGGGCACGAATGGATGGCCCATTGTAACCCAGCCCATCGCGCTCCGGGTTATCCCTTGCACCGGATGCCGCTTTGGTCAAAAGAGGCTCCCATCACCACTAGTCAGCCGGGCTGGGCCATAAAACAACAGCCCCACCATCAAGGTGGGGCTGTGAGACAAGGGCCAGGAAACATCAGGGTTGTTGTCTGCGCCGCTCATGGGCGCGCTTTGTCAAGGCTCGCAGCGGTATGACGGGAGCCGTCCAGGGAAGATCCGTTTGTCCCGTGTCGCTATGACGGTGAAACAGACGCACCAGGCGGACTATCTTGTCTTTGGGGCAGCCAAGCCAGACAGTCCAGCAGGCACCCTTGTGATGTACCCAGAGAGCATAGAAGCGGGTCATCCGGTTACCCTTGATGAAACGGGTGATGGAAGAAGCGGGCGATGCCAGACCCGGATCCCATGGCGAGCTTGAAGCCATACCTGTCCTCCTTGACCAACAGGTCACGCCGGTCAGCATCGACAGCCCCCTTGGGTGGCCAGATCGATGACTGCCGCGTGTCGACTGCGCAGGTGTGCCTTTATCCTCCAGACGGCAGATGCCGCCGGTGCAATGCTGGCCACCCTCCCTTCTATCCCGCGAACGCCTCCATCAACTGGGCTGGTAGCGCCCTTGCTGTCCGGCGCTCCGCCTGAGGCTGTTGTTATGCATCCCTGCTGACCTTGATTCCTGCCACCTGCCAAGTGGGAGAGGATCGTCTTGTCGAGCATTCGGGGCAGATCAAGCAAGTGACTGCCTTAGCCAAGGATATATCTGAAATGAGGCGGATGCGGACGGGCGCGACAGACAAAAATCACGGGTATCAGGATCTGATTGAAATCATGGGGAAAGAGGTACAGAAGCGAGACGGCCTCCCGAGGGAGGCCGTGCTGTTACATCCAGTCGGCGTTGCGGATCACGCCGACGGCCAGCCCCTCTATGGTGAGCTGCTGGCAGGAGAGATCAACCGCGATGGGTTCAAGCTCTTCATTTTCAGGCAGCAGCCACACCTGGCTGCCCTTGCGCTGGAAGCGCTTGACGGTGACGTCTTCGTCGAGACGTGCCACCACCACCTGGCCGTTGCGCACTTCCTGGGTTTTGTGGACGGCCAGCAGGTCGCCATCCAGGATGCCGATGTTCTTCATGCTCATGCCTTGCACCCGCAGCAGGAAGTCTGCCCGCGGATGGAACAGGGCGGGATCCACCTGATAGTGGCTCTCGATATGCTCCTGAGCCAGTATGGGTTCACCGGCCGCGACCTTGCCGATCAGAGGCAGGCCGGTCTCTTCCAGCACAGCCTCTTCTTCAATCAGCAGGCGGATGCCACGAGAGGTCCCCGGCATGATCTCGATGACCCCTTTTTTGGCCAGGGCCTTCAGATGTTCTTCGGCCGCATTGGCCGACTTGAAACCAAGCTTCTGGGCAATCTCGGCACGAGTCGGCGGCATGCCGGTCTCGCTCATATTCACCTTGATCAGTTCCAGCACTTCGGCCTGGCGTGGAGTAAGGGGTTTCATAACATTGGCACCTGTTTTTTTATACAGCACACTGGCAGTATATACAGTGCAGTGGCCAAGGCAAGGCGCGGCTGACATTTGTCGCGGCCAACCCCTTATTTGCCATGGTTTTACGGCTGCGCAGCCGACTCATCGTACCTCTCGGCGACAAGGCGCCGGTGATTTGTTATGCTCACGCCGCATTTTTTTGGAGAGCAGACGCACATGTCCCTTGGACAGAAGATTTCCAGAGCCATCTTGCAATGGCCGGTCAGTGGCTTGGTCAATCACAAGAGCCTGCCGGAAAATCCCATCACAGAGCTCAAGCTGGATCCGGCCAGACCCATAGTCTATGCCCTGAAAACCAGCTCGATCACCGACCTGATGACACTGCAACAGTGCTGCGAGGATCTCGGCCTGCCCGGTCCCTTCACCCCGCTGGAACTGAACGGTCAGTTGCTGCCGCGCTATGTCTGTCTGGACCGCCCGCCTCCCCTGTTCGGCAAGCGCAGCAAACCGCTGCCTTTCTTGCAGGAGTTCCACCAGCTGCTGGATCTGCACAAGCAGGATCCGGCACTGGATATACAGGTGGTGCCCGTCACCCTGTTCTGGGGCCGCGCCCCCGGCCGGGAAGGGGAAGAGGCCTCCGGCTGGAACATCATCAGCAGCCTGGCACCGAACCGGCTCAAGAAGGCACTGATTGTGATCCTCAAGGGCCGCGAGAACCTGGTGCGCTTCTCTCCGCCGCTCTCCCTGCGTCAAATGGCGGACAAGCACGGCACCGACGAGGCTATTGCCCACAAACTGGCGCGGGTGGCCCGCACCCACTTCAGCCGCCAGCAGCTGGCGGCCACCGGCCCCAAGCTGCCGAACCGCAACCTGCTGTTCAGGCAGTTGCTGGATTCCAGCGTGATCCAGCAGGCCATAGAAGAGGAGGCCCAGCGCGAGGGCATCAGCCTGGAGAAAGCGCAAAAGCGCGCCCACGGTTACATGGACGAGATCGCCTCCGATTTCTCCTACCGGCTGATCCGCCTCAGTGAAAGCTTCCTCGGCTGGCTGTGGAACAAGCTCTATCGCGGCCTCTCGGTCAACGGCGCCGAGAAGGTACGCCAGCTGGCGCAAGAAGGGCACGAGATCGTCTATATGCCCTGCCATCGCAGCCACATGGACTACCTGCTGCTCTCCTACGTCATCTACCACCAGGGGATGGTGCCGCCCCACATAGCGGCGGGCATCAACCTCAACTTCTGGCCGGCGGGCCCCATCTTCCGCCACGGCGGCGCCTTCTTCATCCGCCGCACCTTCAAGGGCAACCCGCTCTACAGCACTGTATTTCGCGAATACCTCAACCTGCTGTTTGCCAAGGGCTATTCGGTGGAGTTCTTTACCGAGGGTGGGCGCTCCCGCACCGGTCGTCTGCTGCCACCCAAAACCGGCATGCTGGCGATGACACTGCAGGCCATGATGCGAGGGCTGGACAGACCCGTGACCCTGGTGCCCGTCTATCTGGGCTACGAGCACGTGATGGAGGTGAACACCTATCACAACGAGCTCAAGGGCAGCCGCAAGGAGAAAGAGAGCTTCCTGCAGGTGCTCGGCATACTGCGCAAGCTGCGCAACTATGGCCGCGGCTTCGTCAACTTCGGCGAACCCCTGACCCTCAACAGCTACCTCAATGAACATGTGCCCGAGTGGAAGGACCACATAGGTCAGGAGGAGCGCCCAGAGTGGATGGCACCCACAGTCACCCGGCTGGCCGAGCTGCTGATGACCCGCATCAACGCTGCCGCCGCCGTCAATGGCCTGACCCTGAGCGCGCTGGCACTGCTGGCCGCCGAACGCCACGCCCTGACTCGCGATGAACTGCAGGCACAGCTCAACACCTATCTGGACCTGCTCAAGCAGGTGCCCTACAGCCCCCAGAGCACAATCCCGGCTGAGGATGCCAAGACACTGCTGGATCAGGCGATGGAGCTCAACAAGTTCGAGGTGAGCGAGGACAAGCTGGGCCAGATCATCAGCCTGGACCGCTATCAGGCGATCCTGCTGACCTACTACCGCAACAACATACTGCACCTGTTTGCATTGCCATCCCTGGTGGCCGCGCTGATCGAACGTTGCGAGGGGATATCCCGCAGCGAGATCGTCGCCCGCTGCATCGACATCTATCCGCTGCTCAAGACGGAGCTGTTCCTCCACTACGAAGAGGATGAGCTGCCCGAGCTGGTCGATGCCCTGCTGGCCGAACTGCAACGCCAGCAACTGGTCGAGGCACGGGATGGCGGCTTCTGGGTCAATCCGGGCAACCAGATGCGCCTGCTGCTGCTGGCCGAGAGCATTCAGGAGACGCTGCAACGCTACGCCATAGTATTGACCCGGGTGTTGGCCCAGCCCTATGTCGAGGCGGAGCAGCTGGAGGCGGACGGCCTGATGATGGCGGAGCGCCTCGGCACCCTGCACGGCATCAATGCCCCCGAGTTCTTCGACCAGAAGCTGTTCAGCACCCTGATCCACACCCTGCGCAAGGAGGGCTACCTCTCTTCCGAGTGCAAACCGGATCTGGGCCGCTTCCAGGCGCTGGCCGATAACATAGTGCCGCTGCTGAGCAACAAGATCCGCCGCACCATACAGGCGGGCAACCGGCTCTGACAGAGACCGGAAACAAAGAAGGCCGCATGATGCGGCCTTCTTTTTATCCTGACATGCGTCACGGCAACAGGTAGTTGAGCACCAGGCCGATGAATACCAGCGCCCCCGCATAGTTGTTGTTGAGAAACGCCTGGAAGCAGGCCTCCCGCTGCCGCTCCCGGATCAGCCGCTGCTGGTAGACAAACAGGGCCGCAGCCCCCAACAGCCCCCAGTAATACCAAGCCCCCAGCCCCATCACCTGGCCTACCGCCAGCAGGATCAGCAGGGTGGCCAGCTGCAACACGCCGATGATCCGCTTGTCGTGGCGACCAAACAGAATCGCGCTCGATTTCAAGCCGAGCTTGAGGTCATCATCCCTGTCCACCATGGCGTACTGGGTATCGTAGGCGATGGTCCACAGCAGATTGGCGAGGAATACCAGCCAGGCCACCAGCGGCAAGGCGTTGGCCTGAGCCGCATAGGCCATGGGGATAGACCAGGAGAAGGCCATGCCGAGCACCAGTTGCGGGATCGGAATATAGCGCTTCATGAAGGGGTAGCAGACTGCCAGCAGCAAGGCCGCGAACGACAGTGCTATGGTGAGGGAATTCATGGTCAGCACCAGCGCGAACGAGATGAGCGCCAGCACGGCGAACAGCGCCAGCACCTCCCGCGGCTTGACCTTGCCCATGGGCAGTGGCCGACCGGCGGTGCGTTTCACATGGCCATCGAAGTTGCGATCCGCATAGTCGTTGATGACACAACCGGCCGAGCGCATCAGAAACACGCCCACCACAAACACCAGCAGGGTCCAGAGATCCGGCAGGCCGCCGGCCGCCAGCCAGAGCGCCCACAGGGTCGGCCACAGCAGCAGCAGGGTCCCGATAGGCTTGTCGATGCGGGCCAGCTGCACATAGGCCAGTCCCCGCTCCTTGGTTAACAGATTCACTCCAGCTCCTTGTTGCGTGACAGAGAGGGCAAGAAGAGTTCATGGACCAACAGTGGCCATTGCCCCAGAAACAGACGGGAACGACGTCCCCAGACGGTGGCGGCCGGGCACCAGGGATTGCTCGCAATCTCGAAACAGGCCAGTTGCAGGTGATCGCGGCGGGCAGGCTCGTCACCGAAAATACGCTCGCCCAGAGGCTGCTCACCCAGCTCGCCCAGCCCGCTCTCTTGCAGGGCGGCTTCGGCAAACAGGGTCCAGCCCAGCACAGCCGGCCCCCGATCACCGTGCAGTATCACCTCGCGGCACAAGCCCATGGGTTGCTCGGCGGCCACCAGCTGCTGTTCATCGGCGCAGAGGGTGACACTGCGATTGCCCAGCAGCTGCACCGAGAAGTGGCGATTGTGGCGGCGCAAGCGCCGGGTCATGGAGTCCGCCTCCAGCAACCAGGGCAGCAAGGCCTCGGGCAGCTCGCACTCTGCGGGAGCCCGCCACGGCGCTAGCTGGATAAGGGGAACAGTCAACTCGGACTTCACGGCTTCACCATCCGGAGATTTACGTTATCAGGTTAAAATCCGGTTTATTATCCGTAAATCATTCGAGAATTGTAAGAACATCCGTGCTTGACGGCCCCGATGGCAACATCAAAAATGGGGTACCTGCCGCCGATGAGCCATCTATATGAAGATCTTCAAAATTCTGCTGCTGTTGTTACTGAGCTGTGGCTCCCTGCATGTGCAGGCCTCGTCCGAAGAGGAACCGCCGGCAGAGGGCGCCGACGCCGCTGCCAAGCCCGGCTTTTCCTACCACGCCCTTGATCCTGACATCATCACCAACTACATCAGCGACGGCAAAACTCTCGGCTATATCCGGATCACGGTCGAGCTGATGGCCGAGAATGAGAGCGACCTCAAACTGCTGGAACAGCACGACCCCCTGATCCGCGACGCCATCATACGTCTGATGGGCAGCAAGACCGCCGAGCAGGTCAAATCGCTGGTAAACCGTGAGGAGCTGCGCAAGGAGTGCCAGACCCAGGTCAACGAGCTGCTGGTAAAAGAAACCGGCAAGAAGGCGGTACGCGAGCTCATCTTCACCAAGTTCCTCTACCAGTAACAGATACAAGCCTTAAGCGAGGGCCACCCCAAGGTGGCCCTGTCGCTGTTTTCGAAATGAAAAGTGATTACACTAGGCCCCCACCGAGTTGTCGAGGTAGTCGTTATGGGCAACAAAACCCTGTGTGAATGGCGCCGCAGCGAGATCCCCGCCGATCTCAAGACACTGCGCAAAATCGTGCGCAAACCCAAGTTTGTCTGTGGCAAGTGTGCTCGTAGCGCCAATGACAAAAGCTATCTATGTCAGCCGCTGCGGTTGAAAGAGGAGTAAGACTGGACATCCCCACCACGTGACCGGCTATTGATCGGTCCAGCCCTGGCGCCCCTGCTCGAACAATCTGCGCGCCTGCCCGTCATTGGGGCAAACCCCACGGTATTCACTGCCGGAACGCCCGGCCAGATAGAGGTGTTCAGGCCGGCAATACCAGGCCAGTCCCTTTTGGCGTCCCTGTTTCCATAGCTCGACATCCACCTTCTTGCCGCACAGGTCCTGATGAAACGCGACCCGTTCCGTGGTGAAGCCCAGCTTGCCATCTGCCTCCCCCACATCGCTCCATACCTTCTCGCACGGATCATCCTTGGAGGCACAGCCTCCCAGCAGGGCAGCAAACAGTATGATGGTGAGTCTCATAGTCATCCTTGAGTGTCGTTTGGGCTGTTCATTCTAGTCAGCCTGATGGCGGCAACCAAGGGATCATCCCCATTCCTGTGAGCCGCACAAAAAAATCAGGCGGGCCCCAAGGCCCGCCTGCTCTCTCAATGCGTGGATTACTGATCGTCGAGAGGGTCATCATCCTGCCAGCTCTCGTCTTCCCATTCATCCAGCTCTTCTTCCCAGGATTCCGGTTCCCATTCATCATCGAGATCGTAATCCGGCTTGTGTCCACCCATGCTCATTCTCCTTGGATAGTGCACCCGCCCTCAAAGTCTATCCAGAAAAATGGGGCTCGCCAGTCAAGGCTGGATCAAAGTTTGACCAGAGTGCGACCCGCGATCCGGCCTTGCGTGATGGCCTCGGCAGCCGCCACCACCTGCTCCAGTGCTATCTCGGTCACCGCCTGTTCGAAGAAGCTGGCGGGCAGATCCCGCGCCAGTCGCTGCCACGCCAACTGGCGGCGCGCCAGCGGGCACATCACAGAGTCGACACCTTGCAACCGCACGTTGCGCAGGATGAAAGGCATGACAGTGGCCTTCAGATCGAAACCGCCAGCCAGCCCGCAGGCGGCCACGGCACCACCATAGTTCATCTGGGCCAGCAGCTTGACCAGCACCTGACTGCCGACGGTATCGACCGCCCCGGCCCACAGCTGCCTCTCCAGCGGCTTGGCAGGCTCCAGCAGCTCGCCGCGCGGCACTATGCGGCTGGCACCAAGCGCCATCAGCATATCCCCCTGCTCGTCGGGGCGACCGGTCAGGGCCGCGACTTGATAACCCAGTGCGGCCAGCAGAGCCACTGCGGTGGAACCCACGCCGCCCGCAGCGCCCGTCACCAGGATTTCACCGCTGTCGGGGGTGATGCCCGCCTCCTCCAGCGCCAGCACGCAGAGCATGGCGGTGAGACCGGCGGTACCGATGCACATGGCCTGGCGCTCATCCAGCCCGGCGGGCAGCGGCACCAGCCAGTCGGCCTTGACCCTTGCCTGCTCGGCCATGCCACCCCAGTGCCCTTCCCCCACGCCCCAACCGGTCAACACGACTTTGTCGCCGACCTGATAGCGGCTATCAGCCGATTCCAGCACGGTACCGGCAAAATCAATGCCGGGCACCAGCGGCCACTGACGCACTATCTTGCCCTTGCCGGTGATGGCCAACCCATCCTTGTAGTTGAGGGAGCTGTAGCTCACCGCCACCCGCACCTCGCCTGCCGGCAACTGGCTCTCGGCCAGCCGGGTCAGGGTCGCAGCAGTTTTGCCGTCTTGATTTTCCAGTAACAGAGCCTTGAACATGGTTGCCTCTTTGATGAAGTGTGAAACGGGGATCAACTGCTTTGACGCTTCTGCAGTTGAAAATCCAGGGTCAGGGCCGTGCCCATGACAGGTTCGCCAGCCAGCTGGCGCAAGATAAGCTCGGCAGCCTCCTGCCCCATTTTGCGATAGGGGATCCGGACCGAGGTGAGCGCCGGATAGCAGGCGCGCGCCACATCCAGATCGTCGAATCCGGCGATGGCGAGCTTGCCAGGCACGCTCAGGTGACGACGCTGGCACTCGAACAACACCCCCGCCGCCAGCTCGTCGTTGACGCACACCAGTGCATCCAGCTCGGGCCAGCGCAACAAAAACTCCCCCAGCATGGCGGCCCCAGTGCTGAAACTCGGCAGCTCAGAGGTGTTGATGATGGCATCGGGGGAGAGGTAGTTGTCCAGCAGTGCCTTCTGCCAGCCCTGCATGCGCTGTTGCAGCATCCACTGTTCCTGGCGGGCACAAAGAAAGCCGATGTTGCGATAGCCGCGCTCGATGAGATGACGGGTCAGCTGATAACCGGCATCGAAGTTGGAGACCCCTACATTCATGTCGACAGGGTTGCGCGCCATGGCGCCCACCTCCACCACCGGCAGGCGGGATGCTTTCAGGCGGGCACGGATGGTCTCACCGGGATCGCCACCAAACAGCACAACAGCAGCCGGGTTATGCTGCAAAAAGCTGGTCAGCAGGCTCTCTTCCTGCTGCTTCAGGTGCTGGGCATCCCCCAGCATTATCTGGTAGCCCTCATCGAGCAGGGTCTGCTGCAGCCCGGCGATCACGTCGCCGCTACCGCGCTCGGTCAGGCTGGGCACTATCACCACTATGGTCTGGGACGTCGCGGAGGCGAGCGCACCCGCCGCCCGGTTGGGAATGTAGCCGAGTTCATCCACGGCGGCGTCGATGCGCTCGCGCATCTTGTCTGACACCAGCTCGGGGGTGCGCAGGGCACGGGACACCGTCATGGCACCCACTCCGGCCAGCTGGGCCACATCGTTGAGGGTCACCCGACCCGTGCTACGGCGCTTCTTCGCTTCTGACATCCCTTCCCTTCCTCGACATACGGGTGCTCACTTTAAGGCAAAAGTGCGGCACTGACTATTTGCTCAAACCGGATTTTACCCCCTTTGAGCGAGTGACGGGGCAAGATGAATCCCACTCATGGCATAAATGATAGCGCTATCACAATTTCATGTTAGCGCTATCTGGTAGCGCTAACTTTCGGGATCAGGCTCACAGTTATCGCGGGGCAAGATCGCTAGATTGGCGCCATCTCATCCAGCCGGATCATTGCCATGCTGACTCAACTGCTGACCGAAGAGGTCATTTCCATCGAAACGGGAGCCCGCGACTGGCGTCATGCCATCGAGCTCGCCACCGCTCCCCTGCTGGCCAACGGCACCATAGAGCCCTCCTATGTGGCGGCGCTGTTTCGCTCCCACGAGGAGCTCGGTCCCTACTATGTGCTGGGCCCGGGCCTGGCCATGCCCCACGCCCGCCCGGAAGATGGCGTCAACCGTCTCGGCCTTGGGCTGACAGTGCTGAAAACCGGAGTCAATTTCGGCTCCGAAGGCAATGACCCGATCCGGCTGCTCGTCACCCTGGCCGCCAGCGACAGCAATTCCCACGTGGAGACCATCGCCCAGCTGGCCGAGCTGTTCATGAACGAAGAGGACGTGGCGGCCATCATGGCGGCCAACACCAAAGACGACATATTGCGCATTCTGGCGCGTTACTGAGCGGCGCCCTGCGCCCGACAAAGGAAGAGACGATGAAAATTCTGGTTGTATGCGGACACGGCCTGGGCACCAGCCTGATGATGGAGATGAGCATCAAGAGCATCCTCAAGGAGCTGGCAGTCACTGCCGAAGTGGATCACAGGGATCTCGCCTCCGCCGGCAGCGAAACCGCCGAGATGTTCGTGGCTACCCGCGACATCGCCGAGCAGCTCATCAGCATGGGGGTCAACGGTCGGCTGGTGTCCCTGGACAACATGGTCGACAAGGCCGCCATGAAAGAGAAACTCTCCATCGCCCTGCGCGAACTGGGCGCTCTCTGACCACCTGACTTCGCGGCCTGCGGGCCGCCTCTTCCATCTGATTGGAGCTGACCATGGAATTTTTCAATTTTCTGATGTTTGACGTGCTGTCCGAGCCGGCCGTGCTGGTCGGCCTGATCGCGCTCATCGGCCTGATTGCCCAGAAAAAACCCGTGACCGAGTGCATCAAGGGCACGGTCAAGACCATAATGGGTTTCGTCATCCTGGGGGCCGGTGCCACCCTGGTGGTGAACTCGCTGGGCGATTTTGCCACCATCTTCCAGCACGCCTTCGGCATCAAGGGCGTGGTTCCCAACAATGAAGCCATCGTCTCCATCGCCCAGCAGTCGTTCGGCAAGGAGATGGCGATGATCATGTTCTTCGCCATGCTGGTGAACATACTGATCGCCCGCCTCACCCCGTGGAAATTCATCTTCCTGACCGGTCACCACACCCTCTTCATGTCCATGATGGTGGCGGCGATCCTCTCCGCCGGCGGCATGAGCGGCATTCCGCTGATCGCGGTAGGCAGCCTGGTGGTCGGCGTGACCATGGTGCTGTTCCCGGCCCTCGCTCACCCCTACATGAAGCAGATCACCGGCTCGGACGAGGTGGCTCTCGGCCACTTCTCCACCATCTCCTACGTGCTGGCCGGCTGGATCGGCGCCAAGTTCGGCAACAAGGCCCACAGCAGTGAAGAGGTGCAGGTGCCCAAGAGCCTGCTGTTCCTGCGCGATACCCCGGTGGCCATCTCCTTCACCATGGGCATCATCTTCCTTATCACCTCCGCCTTTGCCGGGCCCGAGTTCGTCACCAGCGTTGCAAAGGGCAAGCACTGGTTCATGTTCTCCCTGATGCAGTCCATCACCTTCGCCGCCGGTGTCTACGTCATCCTGCAGGGTGTGCGCATGGTCATCGCCGAAATCGTCCCGGCCTTCAAGGGGATCTCCGACAAGCTGGTCCCGAACGCCAAACCGGCGCTCGACTGCCCCATCGTCTTCCCCTACGCCCCCAACGCCGTGTTGATCGGCTTCCTGTCGAGCTTTGCCGCCGGTCTGGTGGGCATGGTGTTGCTCTACCTGCTGGGGCTCACCGTCATCATACCGGGCGTGGTACCGCACTTCTTCGTCGGCGCGGCGGCCGGGGTATTCGGCAACGCCACAGGTGGTCGCCGCGGGGCCCTGCTTGGTGCCTTCGCCAACGGCCTGTTGATCACCTTCCTGCCGGTATTCCTGCTGCCTGTGCTGGGGGATCTCGGCTTCGCCAACACCACCTTCAGCGATGCCGACTTCGGCGTGGTGGGCATACTGCTCGGCCTGATAATGCGTTGACCGACGCCTGCACGAAAAACAAAAACGGAGCGCCTGGCGCTCCGTTTTTTATGGCCACTCTGGGCTCAGTCACTTTCCAGACTGGCAAGACAGTGAGAGAGGGTGCGCGCCAGCGCGCCCTGATTGCGCAACACAACGGCGCGGGCCTGTTCGCCCATCTGACTACGCTCGCCCTCGTCGGCCAGCAGCTCGCTCACCTTCTCCCCCAGCACGGCGGCATCGGCCACCAGGGCCGCGCCACCCTGAGTCACCAGCTGGCGGGTGATGTCGCTGAAGTTGAAGTAGGCAGGGCCGGTCAGGCAGGGCTTGCCCAGCGCCGCCGGTTCCAGCAGGTTGTGACCGCCGACCTTCACCAGACTGCCGCCGACGAAGGCCACATCGGCCGCCGCCAGCATCAGCGGCAACTCGCCCATGGTATCGCCGAGATAGACCTTGTCCGTCTCGCGGATCGGGTCGCCGCCGGTGCGCCGCACACAGCCGTAAGGGACGCACATATCGGCCACCCGATCGAAGCGCTCCGGATGGCGCGGCACCAGGATCAGCAAGGCCTGGGGGTGGCATTGCAGCACCCGGTCAAACGCCGCCAATACCTGTTCATCCTCACCCTGATGGGTACTGGCGGCGATCCAGACCGGCCTGCTCTGCCCCAGCTGCTGACGCAGGGCGTGCCCCCTGGCCTGCACTTCGTCACCCAGCTGGATATCGAACTTGATGGAACCGGTCACCGCCAGCCGCTCACGACCGACGCCGAGCCGTGCAAAACGCTCGGCATCGTCCTGATGCTGGCAAAGCAGATGGGTCAGTGGCCGGCTGAGGGTATCGAACGCCCCCTGAAAACGGGCATAGCGCTGGCAGGAGCGTTCGGAGAGACGGGCATTGATGATGGTCACCGGCAGATGGCGCGCCTCGCAGGCCGCCAGCCAGTTCGGCCACAGCTCTGTCTCCATCACCCAGAGGGCGCGAGGCTTGATGCACTTGAGAAAAGCGGCAACCGCCCAGGGGTAATCGAGGGGGGCGTAGCGATGCATCACCAGGTTGCCGAGCTTTGCTGCCTGCTCGGCGCCGGTGCGGGTGGTGGTGGTGAGCAGGATCGGCAAATCCGGCCGATCGGCCTTGAGTGCACGGATGAAGGGACTGATGGCCAGGGTTTCACCCACGCTGACCGCATGGATCCAGAGCGGCGCCTCCTGCCCGCTGGCCGGCGTCCGTCCCAGATGCTCGGCCCAACGCGCACCAAAGCCAGGCTTGCCCTTCTTCGGCTTGTAGAGTGCCAGCAACGCCAGCGGCAAGCCCAGATGGATCAGCAGGTTGTAGAGCAGCCGATAGCCCATGTTATGTCGGCTCCGATCGCTTGCTCGCATCGGAGACAAACCGTGGCGGCTCACCCACTTGCAGCACGATCGGTTGATCTGGCGACTCGGCGCACTCCAGCCGTCGGCCTGCCTCTATCACCTGTTCCGGCATCAGCTCGATCAGGCACTTGAGGTGGCCGAACTTGCAAGTGCGCTTGAAACAGGGGCGGCACTCTATGTCGGTGTGCACTATCTCGACCCTGTCCGCCAGCGGCGGCGTGTAGAGCGGCGAGGTAGAGCCATAGACACCGATCAACGGCCGGTTGAGGGCGGCGGTTATGTGCATCAGGCCGGAATCGTTGGAGATAACCCGCCCGGCCAGCGCCATCAGATCGATCGCCTCATACAGGTTGGTCTTGCCCGCCAGCACGTGGCAGTTGGGGCGCGACAGGGGATTGATCCGCTCGCGAATGGTGTTGGCCACAGGCACATCCTTGCCGGAGCCGAAGATCCACACCTGCCAGCCCTCATCCAGATACTTCTGCGCCACCACGGCGTAGTGCCCTTCAGGCCAGCGCTTGGACGGGCCGAACTCGGCTCCCGGACAGAGCACCAGCACGGGACGAACGCGATCCAGACCGAGTCGCTCCAGCGCCTTCCCCTGATTGATGAGATCCACATTGAGCGAGGGGTGGGGAATGGCGGGAATATCGACCCGGCTCTTCATCTGCGCCTTGGGATAGGCCAGCGCCAGATAGGCTTCCACCATCAGCGGGAAGGCGGACTTGTTGCTGCGCATGTCATTGAGCAGGCCGAAGCGGTGCTCCCCCTTCCAGCCGGTGCGCACCGGGATCCTGGCGAACCAGGGGATCAGCGCCGACTTCATGGAGTTGGGCTGGATGATGGCCTGATCGTACTTCTCGGCCGCCAGTTGCTTGCCGAGCCGACGGCGGGCCCCCAGCTTGAAGTCACCGTGGCCGAGCGGCATGGGGACAGCCTTGTCCACTTCGGGCATCCGCTCCAGCAGGGCACCGCACCAAGCTGGCGCCATCACATGCAACTCGCTGTCAGGGTGATTGGTCTTGATCGCCTTGTAGAGGCTCTGGGACATCACCATGTCGCCGACCCAGGAGGGGCCGATCACCAATATTTTCATCTCACGCTTCTCTTGGGGCCAAGCCCTGCGGTTAATCATTGCTGGGCGAGATTATGCCCCAAGAATGGCCCGAGAAATAACAGAAGATCCCCGCACCATGTGCACCTCGAATAAAAAAGAATCCGTTTGAAACTGACGTACTCAGACCGCCGGAACCATGCTCCGCCTGCCGTTTTAGGCTAGAATGGGCGCCAATTTGAGCATGCCCCGCCAGCCGGGCGCCAACAAGAGCCTTCAACCCGTGAAAAAACCGACTCTGGCGGCCGTCCTGATCGTCAAGAACGAAGCCGACAACCTGAAAGCCTGCCTCGCCTCACTCGACGGTCTGGTGGACGAGATCGTCATTCTGGACTCCGGCAGCCAGGACGAGACCCCCGCCATCGCCGCCGAATTCGGCGCCCGTTTCTTCGTCAATACGGTGTGGCCCGGTTTCGGCCGCCAACGCCGCCTCGCCCAGTCCCATGTCCAGTCAGAGTGGGTACTGTGGCTGGATGCAGACGAGCGGCTCACCCCTGAGCTGAAAGAGGCCATCGCGACCGTCATGGCCAATCCGGCCAGCGACACCATCTACTCTATCCCGCGCCTCTCCTGGGTATTTGGCCGCTTCATCCGCCACAGCGGCTGGTATCCGGATCGGGTGCTGCGCCTCTACCCCAAGGCACTCACCCGTTACAACGAGGTGCTGGTACACGAGAAGGTGGAAGTACGGGCCAACATGAAGATCGTCAATATCCATGGCGACCTGCTCCACTTCACCTACCGGGATCTGGAGCACTATCTGGTGAAGTCCGCCGGCTATGCCAGGGCCTGGGCCGATCAGCGCACCGCCCGTGGCAAGAAGGGCTCCCTCGGCCAGGGACTGGTCCATGCCGTGGGCTGTTTCCTCAAGATGTACCTGCTCAAGGCTGGCTTCCTCGATGGCAAGCAGGGACTCTTGCTCGCGATCCTCTCGGCCCACTCCACTTTCGCGAAGTACGCAGATCTCTGGATCCGCCAGCAGCCGCAAGCACCGGACCAGACCGGCAGCTAATTGCGCAGTCGCTCAAGCCAGCATGACGAAACAGGGCCCAAAAGGGCCCTGTTTGCATCTGTCAGCTCTCTGTTCGCCAGAAGGGCGGTGCCCAGCGAGCTATCGCCGCCGCCATTGCCTTGGGATCGAGCTGGCTCATGTCTTCCGGATGATCGCTGTCTTCCGGCGGGCTGAACGCCAGGTGACGCCCCTCGCTGTTGAGCGGACGCCAGCGCAGCGGGGTGGCCGAGCGGTGTGCCGGGAAGAAACCTATGGTGGGCACGTCCAGCGCCGCCGCTATGTGCAAGGGACCCGTGCTGCCCGCCACAAACAGGGCCGCGTTGGCCATCACCTGACAGAACTTGGGCAGCCCCTCGTCGGAGCGATAGATCCAGCCATTGCCGCCGTGGGCCAGCAATTCTGCCGCCAGCTGCTCGGCGATCTTCTCCTCCCCCGGCCCCGCCGTCAGGATGCACTGCAATTCCGGGCATGCCTGATTGAGCTTGATGATGAGGCGCGAGTACTGCTCGATGGAGAGGTTGTTGGCCGAACCACCGCTGCCGGCGTGTACCATCAGCCAGGGGCGACTGGCATCCAGCTTCAATCTGGTTGCAACCTGTTCGCGCACCAGCTGCAGGCTCTGGGGGTCAAAGCTGAGGTAGGGGCCCTGTGGCTCGACCACGCTTACCTGCTGGTCGGCGAGAAAGCGACGCACCAGATCCAGGTTGTACTCGTACTCCGGCTTCTGGGAGCGGGAGCGGCGCTGCACCAGCCGCTGGTTGTAGAGCACCTGGGCCAGCTTGGTGGCCGGGGCCAGCCGGTAGGGGATGTGCGCCTTCCACACCAGCTTGGCGTTACGGGTGTTGGAGAACAGGCAAATGGAGGCATCGAAGGCTGCCGCCTTGATACGGGCCAGCAAGGCGCGTTGCTGTTCCTTGTCGGCTCCTGACCCCGGATCCAGGATAATCTCGTCGATCCAGGGACAGAGACGGGCCAACGGCGCCGTGTAGGCAGGAACCAGGGCAGTCACATGACAATCCATGGAGCGCTTGAGCATGGCAAAACTCGGCCATGCCAGCATGAAGTCACCAATCTTGTCGTTGCGTACTACCAGAATACGTTTCATAAAAAATCCCTTTGCTCCCTGTCACCAATGCAAGGAGGCTTGATGCGCGGTGCGGGTATTCTTGCCTGATGCACAGCTATTCTCAAGCGAAGACACCAGACGATACTGATTTGGACGACCAAACCGGGCCTCTCGCGCCAGGTCCCGCACAAAACGGACATCGTCCCGGTCGCGACAAAACATCAACAGACCCTATAATGCGACCAAATTTCCAGGTTGCAGGAATCAACAGCATGACCAACAAGGTAATTTATCCCGGCACCTTCGACCCCATCACCAACGGCCATACCGATCTGATAGGTCGTGCCGCCAGGCTGTTTGATGAAGTGGTCGTCGGGGTAGCCAACAGCCCGAGCAAGCGCCCCTTGTTCGATCTGGCAGAACGTGTCCTGCTTGCCCGGCAAGTGACGGCCCACCTGCCCAACGTCAAGGTGGTGGGCTTCTCCGGCCTGTTGGTGGACTTTGCCAAAGAGCAGCAAGCCAACGTGCTGATCCGTGGCTTGCGGGCCGTCTCCGACTTCGAATACGAATTTCAGCTGGCCAACATGAACCGCCGCCTGATGCCGGAGCTGGAGAGCGTGTTTCTCACCCCTGCCGAAGAGAACTCCTTCATCTCCTCGACCCTGGTGAAGGAGGTCGCCCTGCATGGCGGTGATATCCGCCAGTTTGTCGACCCGATCGTCGCCAAGGCGATTGCCGCCAAGCAAGGCAAGTAACAAGCAAACAGGCTACCCGAGGGTAGCCTGTTTAGTGCGGCGCACATGGGCCGCACTGGCAGTCAGCCCGCCGCGCGACCCAGCACCTGCTGGCAGGAGAGCGCCAGCTCGTCAAGCCATTCGTAACGACGCCGGTACATGGCCCGCTTCTTGGAGGCAATATCCTCCAGCGGCTTGCGCACCGCAGGCAACAGCTGCACGAAGTTGTCATCCTGATCGATGGCGCCAAACTCCTCCCACAGCTCGTCATAATCCGCCTGCAGACAGGCTTTCTTCTTCTTGCTGTAACGCTTGGCCTGGTAGATGTGTGCCTTCATCCGCACCGCCGAGATATGCTCGGCCCCCATCGCCTCGGCCAGCTGTATCACCAGCATCACCACCAGCGACTTGGGCCGCAAACCGTGGCCCTCCTTGGTCAGGGCTCGAACCTTGTCCTGTGCCTGTTCGACGCAGGGTTCCGGCCCCTGTACCGAGCCGATCACCAGCGACAGCTTGCCGGGGGTGCCCGCCAGCGAGAAGGCACAACTATAGAGGCGCTTGCCCTGTTGATCGACGATGGAGAGCGCCAGCTCGGCCTCACGACGGAAGGTACCATCGTGGCGCAGCACTATGCGACATCCACTCTGGGGATAGTGGCCAAGCTCTATGCCCTCGTCCAGATAGAGCGGATCTATCAGCTCGGGGTAACGGGCCAGCAGCAGTCGATAGTGGTTTTCCAGCATCTCGGCCCGCTGGGTCGCGGTGGAGCCGGCAAACCGATAGGGTCGCATCGGCTTGTCGAGCAGCTCGGGATAGTGGGCAGGCAGGGCCTTGAGCGGTTCGGCCTGAAACAGCTCGAACACCCGGCTCATCTGCTGCCGATAGAGCAGGCTGCGCAGCACGAACTTGGCGCGATTGAAGGTCTTGCGGGCGCTGTCATCGGGATAGAGGAAGCGGGCCATTTTTTGGGCACAATAGTGCCCCTGCCGGGATAAATGATCCCAGTCCATTGATTTAGCTGTCATTTTATTTTCTCAAACCGCCTGAACGGTCGAGATACTAGTGACAGCAGGCCAAATATTCAACAGACCGGAAATACTCTCTTACAACTTGGCTGTTTTTGGTCAAAATAACTGCGTTCAGCGCTGGCAATGAGAACAAAAAACGGTAGTACGCTGCCCCAGCCGTATTTCGCTGAGCAGGGTGTGGCAGTGCAAACAGGGCTGGCCGCCGCGACCATAAACCTGCAACTGCTGCACGAAATAGCCCGGCTTGCCATCGGCGCTGGTGAAATCCTTGAGGGTGGTTCCCCCCTGCTGGATGGCAGAAGCCAGCACCCGCTTGATCTCGGCCACCAGTGTCGCCAGTCGCTCGGTACTGATGTTGCCCGCTGCCCGTTTGGGGTGAATACCGGCAGCGTACAGCGCCTCATTGGCGTAGATATTACCCACACCGACCACCACATGATTGTCCATCAGGAAGGTCTTGATGGCAGTGCTGCGCCCCTTGGCCCGCCCTTGCAGATACTCGGCGTTGAAGGCATCGGTCAGCGGCTCCGGGCCCAGTTTGGCCAGCAGGGCGTGTGCCTCGGCCGGTTCACGAGTCCACAGCAGGGCACCGAACCGGCGCGGGTCATTGAGTCGCAGCAGCTTGCCGTTGGCGAGCTCTATATCCACGTGATCGTGTTTCTCGGCCGGCGTACCGATATTCAGTACCCGCAGACTGCCGGACATGCCCAGATGCAGGATGGCGGTGCCAAAGTCGGTCTCCAGCAGTAAATACTTGGCACGACGGCTGACCCTGTGGATGGTGAGATCCACCAGCTCCTGGATTTCGCCCGGTACCGGCCAGCGCAGCCGGCCATCCCGTACCACGACGCGGGTCACCTTGATGCCGGTGAGCCAGGGAGATATGCCCTGGCGGCTGACTTCAACTTCCGGTAATTCAGGCATGAGGCCTCCAACAACAAATAGGGTGGATTAAGGAGAGGGGCGCAACAGGCTGCGATACTGCTCCCGACTCAGGGTGAGCCAGGTCGAGGGCGGCAACAGGGCGGCAAACTTGCCGTTGTCCTGATAGAGCCCCACTTCAATCGGATCGCTCTGACCGGCGATCCACACCTTGAGGGTAACCGGCGTGCCGCGCACTGCGTCGCCAGGGGGCAGCAACCAAGCCTGCCACGCCTCGATATGGGCCGCCAGCTGGGCACTGGTGAGCCCCAGATCCGGTCCGCTGCGCCAACCCTGGCCGATACGCTCTATCTGCCAGCTCGGCCCCTGCCAGGTGAGGACGACTGCACTGTCCGGCAACAGGGTACGAGGCCGCTGGGCGCTGTTCTCCTGCTGGGCAACCTCCAGCCGGTGCAACAAGGTCACGACCCCCAGCACGGCCACTATGATCACGTTATTCCAGCCCTTACGGCTCAATTTCAACATGGCAAGCCTCCGTTTGAACCGGCAGTGTACTGAATTTCGACCATAAAAAAACCCGGCACTGGGCCGGGCTTTTGGGAATGCAGCCTCAAGTAATTACTTGATTTTGCCTTCCTTGTAGATCACATGCTGACGAACAACGGGATCAAACTTTTTGATCTCCATTTTTTCGGGCATGGTGCGCTTGTTCTTGGTAGTGGTATAGAAGTGACCAGTACCGGCGCTGGAGTTCAGGCGAATTTTCTCGCGAATACCTTTAGCCATGATCTAATTCCTTATACCTTAACACCGCTGGCGCGCAGTTCAGCCAGAACCACTTCAACGCCACGCTTGTCGATAATACGCATGCCTTTTGCGGATACGCGCAGGCTTACGAAGCGTTTTTCACCCTCAACCCAAAAACGGTGAGTGTGCAGGTTCGGCAGGAAACGACGCTTGGTAGCGTTGTTAGCGTGCGAACGGTTGTTACCAACTGCCGGGCGCTTGCCGGTTACTTGGCATACTCTAGACATGTCAGTCTCTCCAAATCTTACTTCATTGCTCGAGCAAATATCTGCCCCGCTGGCCTTCGATTGCGGGGCAAACAGAAGGCGGCATTTTATACAGCATCCGTGATCAAAGATCAACTAATACAGTGCCAGAGCCCAGTTACAACCAACCACGCTCTGCAAAAGAAACCGTGATGCCGTCACCGATCACCAAGTGATCCAGCACTCTGATATCGATCAAGGCCAAGGCGGCCAAGATCCGATCCGTGATCTGGCGGTCGGCCCGACTGGGCTCGGCCACGCCGGACGGGTGATTATGCGCCAGAATCACTGCGGCTGCATTATGTTTGAGCGCGATCTGCACGATTTCTCTGGGCCAGACGCTTGCAGAATCGAGGGTGCCGTAAAAAAGTTCAACGAATTGAATGACTCTGTGCTGGTTATCCAGCAACAGCAGGGCGAACACCTCCCGCGGCCGATCCCGCAGCTGGGCTTGCAGGTAATCCCGGGTCAGCTGGGGCGAGGTCAGGGCATCGCCCCGTTGCAACTGCTCGGCCAGATGGCGCTTGCCCATCTCCAGCACCGCCTGCAATTGAGCATACTTGGCAGGCCCCAGTCCATGGGCATGACAGAAGGTACCTTGATCGGCCCCGAGCAGTGCCCGCAGCGAACCAAACTGCTGCAATAGCTGACGGGAGAGATCCACCGCACTCAGGCCGTTGACGCCGGTTCGCAGGAAGATGGCCAGCAATTCGGCATCGGATAACGTCGCTGGCCCCTGCCGCAGCAGTTTCTCTCTGGGTCTCTCATCCTCAGGCCACTCCTTGATGCTCATTTGTCTCTCCCTCATGCCTATTGAGAGAAAACATAGCAAAAAATCGCGGGAGGCCGGCCACAAGTCCCCCATGTCAGCCTCTGTCGTCGTACGTTGCCTGTGGTATCTTAGCCGACCAGTCAGAGTGAGCCGGAAGAGAAGCAGCAGATGAGATTGGCCGATAAACGCATCCTGTTGGGTGTCAGTGGCGGGATCGCCGCCTACAAGAGTGCCGAACTGGTACGCCGCCTGAAAGATCAGGGGGCCGAGGTACGGGTAGTGATGACGCGCTCCGCCAAGGAGTTCATCACCCCGCTGACCCTGCAGGCGGTTTCCGGTCATCCGGTGGCCGACAGCTTGCTGGATCCGGCTGCCGAGGCGGGCATGGGCCACATAGAGCTGGCCAAGTGGGCGGATCTGGTGCTGATCGCCCCGGCGAGCGCCAACCTGATGGCCCGCATGGCCGCCGGCATGGCCGACGAACTGCTCACCACCCTCTGCGTGGCAACCCCGGCCACCGTGGCACTGGCTCCCGCCATGAATCAGCAGATGTATCTCAACGCCGCCACCCAGGCCAATCTCAAGACCCTGGCCAGCCGCGGCATCCTGCTGTGGGGGCCGGATTCCGGCAGCCAGGCCTGTGGCGACGTAGGCCCGGGCCGGATGCTGGATCCCTTGGAACTGGTTGAGCGCTGCTGCCAGCAACTGGCCGCCGAGCCGTTGCTGGCGGGCGTCAGACTGCTGCTCACCGCCGGACCGACCCGCGAGGCACTGGATCCGGTGCGCTACATCAGCAACCACAGCTCGGGCAAGATGGGTTACGCCATCGCCCGCGCCGCCCGTGAGGCAGGGGCCGAAGTGACGCTGGTGAGCGGGCCGGTCGCCCTGCCTGCACCGAGCGGGGTGGAGCGTGTCGATGTGGAGAGCGCCGAGCAGATGCATCAGGCGGTAATGAGCCGGGTCGGCGAGTGCGACCTCTTTATCGGTTGCGCGGCGGTGGCCGACTATAGGCCCGAGCAAGTCGCCAGCCAGAAGATTAAGAAGACCGGTGATAACGATCAGATGGTGCTGACCCTGGTCAAGAATCCCGACATCATAGCCGCCGTAGGGGCGTTATCAGACAAGCCCTTCACCGTCGGATTTGCCGCCGAAACCGTGGATGTGGAACAATACGCCCTCGATAAATTGCAGCGAAAACGGCTGGACATGATCGCCGCCAACGATGTGTCTCGTGCGGGCCAGGGCTTCAATGCCGATGACAACGCTCTGACCGTGTTCTGGCAAGGGGGTCAAGCCCCTCTGCCACTGGCCGATAAGCTGACGCTGGCTCGCCACCTCATCGCCCTGATTGCGCGCCACTACCGGCGCTGAGTGCAGACACATGGCACCCCGCTGGCATTGCCCATGCAGGACGCCCACATCAACACTCGCTGAGCAATGCACAATTCATGACTGCCCGGACTGTACCGAACATTCCGGGTGTCCACACAAGAACCCATTGAAAAACGAACGATTCATGACAACACAAATTGAGCTGAAAATTCTGGATGCCCGCATCGGCACCGAGTACCCGCTGCCCGCCTACGCCACACCGGGCTCTGCCGGTATGGATCTGCGTGCGCTGCTGGATGCGCCCATCACGCTGGCACCAGGCGACACCATTCTGGTACCGACCGGTCTGGCCATCCACATTCAGGATCCCGGCTTGTGCGCCACCATTTTGCCCCGCTCCGGCCTCGGCCATAAGCACGGCATAGTGCTGGGCAATCTGGTAGGCCTCATCGATTCCGATTACCAGGGCCAGCTGATGGTTTCGGTCTGGAATCGCGGCAACGACAATTTCACCATGCAACCCGGTGAACGCATCGCCCAACTGGTGATAATGCCGGTGGTGCAGGCCAGCTTCCAACTGGTCGATGAGTTCAATCAGAGTGAACGGGGTGAAGGCGGTTTTGGTTCTTCTGGTCGCCAATAACAGACCACACAGGCCCCCGGGCCTGTGCCTAATAACAGAATCAAGCCATTGTTTTTTTAGGGGAATCCATGGCAAGCAGTAATCAGAAACAGAGTCGGCGCGATCAGATCCTGCAAGCACTCGCCCATATGCTGGAGACCAGCCCTGGCCAGCGTATCACCACGGCACGTCTGGCGGCCGAGGTGGGTGTCTCTGAGGCCGCCCTCTATCGACATTTTCCCAGCAAGGCGCGGATGTTCGAGGGACTGATCGACTTTATCGAGGATTCCCTGCTGTCACGGGTCAACCTGATCATGGCCGAAGAGAAGGACACCATGGCCCGCTGCCATCATATCCTTCAGCTGCTGCTGGTGTTCGCCGAGCGCAATCCCGGCATCACCCGCATCCTCAACGGCGACGCCCTGCTGGGTGAGCACGATCGACTGCGGGATCGCATCAGCATCCTGTTCGACAAGCTGGAAACCCAGATCAAGCAGGTGTTGCGGGAAAAACGGCTGCGGGAAGGTCAGGGCTTCCAGCTCGACGAGACCATGCTCGCCAATCTGCTGCTGGCCTATACCGAGGGACGTATCAGTCAGTTTGTCCGCTCCGAGTTCAAACTCAAGCCCACCGCCGGCTTTGAAGATCAGTGGCTCTTCATCCGCAGCCAACTGCTGCAAAGCTGACGCCATTCGGGTGGATACACAGAGGGAGGCCTTGGCCTCCCTTGTTTTTTATGGCAAAAAATGGAGGGGAGCACCAGATGCGACCCAAACTGTCGCATGCCAGTGTTAGATTCATGCGTCATAAACCTTTACTGCCTGACAGGACATCCTATGGAACCCGAAATCATCACAGAAGCGCAGACCTGGCTGGTCAATAATCAGGGCCTGCTGATCGAGTATGCCGTCAATATTGCGGCCGCCCTGATCACCCTGCTGGTCGGTTACATCGCCGCCAACCTGCTCAGCAATGGCGTGACCAAGGTGATGCATGCTCGCAAGCTGGATGCCACCGTGGTTCATTTCGTTGGCAGCATCCTCAAGTACACCATTCTGGTGTTCGTGGTGATTGCAGCCATGGGGCGAGTCGGGGTGCAAACCGCCTCCTTCGTCGCCATTATCGGTGCCGCCGGTCTGGCCATAGGTCTGGCACTGCAAGGCTCGCTCTCCAACTTCGCCGCCGGTTTCCTGCTGATCATCTTCCGCCCCATCAAAGCCGGTGAGTTTATCGAAGTGGCGGGCACCAATGGTGTCGTGCAGTCGGTGCAGCTATTCACTACCACCCTCACCTCGGGTGACAACAAGATGGTGGTGGTACCCAACTCCGCCATCCTCAACGGCACCATAGTCAACTACTCGCGCATGGACACCCGCCGCGTCGACATGACCTTCGGTATCGGCTACGGTTCTGATCTGCGCAAGGCCAAACAGCTCCTCGAGCGCCTGGTGAGTGAAGAGCCGCGCATTCTGAAGGAACAGGCAACCACCATAGCCGTTGCCGCCCTGGCCGACTCCTCGGTCAATATCGTAGTGCGTCCCTGGGTCAAGACTGCCGATTACTGGGGCGTCTGGTTCGACTTCCACGAAAAGGTGAAGCTGACCTTCGATGCCGAAGGCATCGAGATCCCCTTCCCGCAGATGGTCATGCACATGCAAAAGCCTCAGGCCTGATACCTGCGCGACGATCACGACAATGCCAGCCCTGAGGCTGGCATTGTCGTTTCTGAAACCCAGGTCGTGCCGCAAGGCATAAAGATTCGACCCGCAGCTCACCTTGCACCATGGGGTCGAAAACCTGTCAATCCGGGCAGTCAGGTTGGCTTGCCCATCTTCATACCAGTCGACGAGCGACCCGGTTGAGCAGTGGCTGCACCAGCGCATAGCCCCCCAGCACGGCCCCGATCACGGCCAACACCCGAATCTCGAGAGTCGGCGCGGCGGCGGTCAGCGCCAGGGTCAACAGGCCGATGAGGCCGGTGGCGATCAGGCTCAGGGCAAACAGGGATAAAACATGTTTCATATCGATCTCCTCATTCCAGACAGTGGCCATCCCTGGGAGATCTCGTCCATTCGGTGCACATACTAGCCAACGCCCAACCCCGACAAGTTGCGTTTGCTCATAAAACGAGCCGAAAAACGGCTGTCAGATACCCCTTTAGCTGTAATACAAACTTGCCAGGCTGGCAGCCATAGATGAAAGCCCTTTCAACCCGGGCAAGCCGGGTGAAGTATGAGCAAACTCAAGATCTCCTGGCCATGAGTGACTCATAATCGCAGCGTTTTGGTTGTAAACTCCTTCGATGGCAGACAATTGGTAAAGCTCTGTTACACGGGCCGCACCATGGGCTCGGTATAATGGGCCCGGTATAGTGCTCGAATAATAAGGTTTGGCGGGAGCCTTGCCTGCAAGGTTCAAACACAACTTGGAAGATCGGTAATACTATGAAAAATATCAATCCAACCCAGACCCAGGCCTGGCAGGCGCTGGAAGCCCATTTTGCAGCTAACAAAGAGACTCGACTCAAGGATCTGTTCGCGCAGGACCCGCAGCGCTTCGACAAGTTCTCCCTCACCTTTGGCGGCGACATTCTGGTCGACTACTCCAAGAACCTGATCACCGAGGAAACCCTCAAGTTGCTGGTTGATCTGGCCAAAGAGACCGATCTTCGCAGCGCGATCGATGCCATGTTCAACGGCGACAAGATCAACATGACCGAAGGGCGCTCCGTACTGCACGTGGCCCTGCGCAACCGCTCCGACCGCCCCATCGAGTGTGACGGCAAGGATGTGATGCCGGAAGTGAACGCCGTGCTGGCCAAGATGAAGGGCTTCTGCGAGAAAATCATCTCCGGCGAGTGGAAAGGCTACACCGGCAAGGCGATCCAGCACGTGGTCAACATCGGTATCGGTGGCTCTGATCTGGGCCCTGTGATGATCACAGAGGCACTGCGCCCCTACAAAAACCACCTGCAGATGCACTTCGTCTCCAACGTCGATGGCACCCACATCGCCGAGACTCTCAAAGAGATTGATGCGGAAACCACCCTGTTCCTGGTGGCCTCCAAGACCTTCACCACTCAGGAGACCATGACCAACGCCCTGACCGCCCGCGACTGGTTCATCAAAATCGCCGGTGACAAGGCCCACGTTGCCAAGCACTTCGCTGCCCTCTCCACCAACGGCAAGGCCGTGGCCGAGTTCGGCATCGACACCGACAACATGTTCGAGTTCTGGGACTGGGTTGGCGGCCGCTACTCCTCCTGGTCTGCCATCGGCATGCCTATCGCCCTGTCCGTCGGTTTCGAGCACTTCGAAGCCCTGCTGCAAGGCGCTTTCGAGATGGATATGCACTTCGCCACAGCCTCCTATGAGCAGAACGTGCCTGTGCTGCTGGCGCTGATTGGCCTGTGGTACAACAACTTCCATGGCGCCGAGTCCGAAGCCATTCTGCCGTACGATCAGTACATGCACCGCTTCCCTGCCTACTTCCAGCAGGGCAACATGGAATCCAACGGCAAGTATGTGGATCGCAACGGCAAGCCGGTTGACTACCAGACTGGCCCCATCATCTGGGGTGAGCCGGGCACCAACGGCCAGCACGCCTTCTACCAGCTGATCCACCAGGGCACCAAGCTGATCCCCTGTGACTTCCTGGCCCCGGCCATCAGCCACAACCCGATCGGTGACCACCATCCGAAACTGCTGGCCAACTTCTTCGCCCAGACCGAGGCACTGGCCTTCGGCAAGAGCAAGGAACAGGTCGAAGCCGAGTTCCTTGCTGCTGGCAAAACCCTGGAGCAGGTCAAGGATCTGGTGCCGTTCAAGGTGTTCGAAGGCAACCGCCCGACCAACAGCATACTGTTCAAGAGCCTGACCCCGAAGACGCTTGGCTCTTTGATTGCCATGTACGAGCACAAGATCTTCGTACAGGGCGCAATCTGGAACATCTTCAGCTTCGACCAGTGGGGCGTGGAGCTGGGCAAACAGCTGGCCAACAAGATACTGCCGGAGCTCAACACCGATGCGGCTGTCACCAGCCACGACGGCTCCACCAACGGTCTGATCAACACCTGGAAAGCGTGGAAAGCCTGATTTATCCGGCCTTTCTGCATGCAAAAGCCCCGCTCGATGAGCGGGGCTTTTTTGTGGCTGGTGTCCCGTCCTGAATATGGTTTACACCTTTCCCCCCAATAAATGGAGAACCCGATGGGACAAGGTGTGAAACGGACACAGCGCGATTACTCGCTGACTTTTAAACTGGCACTGGTCGAGCAGA
>NZ_JAACFW010000033.1:0-40770 GCF_029237245.1 Aeromonas sp. 5HA1 | reverse complement strand
TGGTCGCTGGTTCGAATCCAGCACGACCCACCATCATTTCCAGAATCCCAGGTCGTTTAGCTCAGCTGGGAGAGCACCTCCCTTACAAGGAGGGGGTCACTGGTTCGATCCCAGTAACGACCACCAGATCAAAAAGCCCGCAACGATGCGGGCTTTTTTTATGGTCGTTTGTCATCAGGTTCTCAAGCGGTCCAGCTGGGTTGCCAGTGCAGTTGAGGCCTGCTCCAGCTCTTCGCTCAGGCGATGACTGGCACTGGCCTCTTGGCCAATGGTGGTGGCGGCATCACCAATGCGCATCAGGTTCTGGTTGATGTCGTCGCTGACCGCACTCTGCTGCTCGGCGGCGGTGGCCACCTGGCTGATGTGATCGTGGATCTGCTGGATCTGGGCGACCACCCGGTTGAGGGCCTCGAACGCCTGTTCCGTGCCCTCGATCGTGCTGGCCGAGCGGGTGATACCTGTGCTCATCAGTTGCTGGCTGCTGCTCACCTCGGTTTGCAGGCTGCCGATGAGCTGGCCTATCTCGTCGGTGGACTCCCGGGTCTTGTTGGCAAGGGCCCGTACTTCGTCTGCCACCACAGCAAAACCTCGTCCCATGTCTCCCGCCCGCGCTGCCTCTATGGCGGCGTTCAGTGCCAGCAGGTTGGTCTGCTCGGCAATGGCCCGGATCACATCCAGAATGCGGCTGATATTGGTGCTGCGCTGGGCCACCAGCGCCACCGCCTTGTCAGCCTGATGCATGTCTTCAACCAGGGTATGGATCTCGTTGCGGGCATTGCTCAGGGTCTGCTGGGCGGTATTGATGTGATGGGTGGCTGCTTCTGACTCCTGGGCGGCCTGTTCCGCGTAACCCGCCACGCTGACCGCAGTGGTGCTCATCTGGTGCATGGCGCTGACCACGCTCTCAAGCTCTATGCTCTGCTCATCCAGACTGGTGCGCATGGTATCGGCCGTCTGCTTCATGCCCTGTGCCTGCTGGTGTACCTGCTGGCCTATCAGTTTGCTGCCCTGCACCATGCCGCGCAGCTTGCCGAGAAAGGCGTTAAGGTGTCCTGCCAGCTCGATCAGCTCCTGGTGGGTGTCTATCTGCATCTGCTGGGTCAAGTCTCCCTCGTTGCTGGAGAGGTGGGAGACATGGCGGCTGATGAGCGACAAGGGGGCCGTGATGGTCTGGATGAACCAGATGAGCAGGCCCAGTGCCAGCAGGGTGATGAGGGTCACTGTGATCAGCTGTTGGCGCTGGGCCGCCTGCATCAGATCCCCCAGCTGAGTGCTGATAGTGTTGGCCTGACTCAGTGCCAGCGCCTTGGGTACCTTGATCAGCAGCCACCACTGGGTATCGGCCGCCTCGATCCGCACAGGTTGTTGCAGGATGAAGTCGGTATCGGTATCCAGGGTTTGTCCTGTGGGGGCGCTCAGCCCGACCTCCGTCAGCGGACGGCCCAGCTTGTCGGCATGGCGGTTGCTGCCGACGATGAGCCCCATCTTGCTGACCAGGGTCACGTCGGCCTGATTGTCATACAGACTTTTACCCAGGCTTTCTGCCAATTGCTGGAAAATGGGCAAGTTCATGTCGACACCGGTTATGCCAACGAACTTGCCCTCCTTGAGGATGGGCACCGTCAGGCTGGTCATCAGCATCTGGTTGCCCGGGCTTATCTCGTAGAGGTAGGGTTCCATCAGGCAGGGGCGACGAGTATCCCGGCCGCACAGGTACCATTCGCTGTTGCGAATACCGAATTCGTTGACCGAGGTGTCGTACTTGGCCTCGCTGGAGGCAGCGTCCACTTGCTGTTGCGAGACCTGGCCACCCTGGTCCCGGACGAAGTAGATCTCCAGACTGCCCTTGTCGGGCACTGAGTGGGATGCGCCGGACTGCCAGCTGGCATCCTGGCCATCATAGCCATCGGTTTCAAACTGGACATAAATGGAGCTGATCCCGCTCGCCTGCTGCAAGCGGCTGCCCAGCAGGGTTTCGACCTGGGGACGGGAGAGGGCGCGATCAGGCTGAGCCATGCTGCCCTCGAGCTGGGCGGCGATCCCCAGCGGTACCTGATAGGACTGTTGCAACAGGGCCCCTATTTGTACTGCGTAACGCTCGGCCTGGAACTGCAGGGTGCGAGAGACCTCCTGCTCCAGCGCACTGCGGGTCTGGGCCATGATGTCGCTGCGAAGGGATTGCAAGGAGGAGGATTGCATCAGTGTCATGGCCAGTCCACTGGACAGAAAAAGGCCCATGGTGAGCAACAGCAGCTTGGTTTTGAGAGAGCGTTGTTTCATTCGACAACTCCTTTTGGCAAGAATGACAACGAATTACTTGAGTATATTCGGACACTTGCGTATCACCGGATTTGTTGATGGGTTTGTGGCCGGCTTCTGGTTATAATTTTTGCCTTTCCGAGCCTTGATGGAACAGTCGCAATGAGCAATGCACTGAGCAATATCCCTCCGGTGGTCGAGATGGACTACCCGTTCCCGGTCAAACCGGCCCCGCTGACCGCCGAGCAGAAAACGACCCTGATCGCAGACATCAAGGCACTGCTGAAAGAGCGTCAGGCCGTGCTGGTTGCCCACTACTACACGGATCCCGAGATCCAGGCGCTGGCCGAGGCCAGTGGCGGTTTCGTCGGTGACTCTCTCGAGATGGCCCGCTTTGGTCGGGATCATGCCGCGCAGACCCTGATCGTCGCCGGGGTTCGCTTCATGGGGGAGACCTCCAAGATCCTGAGCCCTCACAAGCGGGTACTGATGCCGACCCTGGAGGCCGAGTGTTCCCTCGATCTGGGTTGTCCCATCGATAAATTCTCGGCCTTTTGCGATGCCCACCCCGACCACATAGTGGTGGTCTATGCCAATACCTCGGCGGCGGTGAAGGCACGGGCGGACTGGGTGGTGACGTCCAGCATTGCGCTTGAGATAGTCGAACACCTCGACAGCCAGGGCCACAAGATCATCTGGGGCCCGGACAGACACCTCGGTGCCTATATCGAGAAGAAGACGGGGGCCCAGATGCTGCGCTGGCAGGGCCACTGCATCGTCCATGACGAATTCAAGGCCAAGGCCCTGCGCGAGCTCAAGGAGCAGAACCCGGATGCGGCCGTGCTGGTGCACCCGGAATCTCCGGCTTCCGTCATCGAGCTGGCCGATGCGGTGGGCTCCACCAGTCAGCTGATCAAGGCGGCCAAAGAGCTGCCCCAGCAGAAGCTGATAGTGGCGACCGATCGCGGCATCTTCTACAAGATGCAGCAGGCTTGTCCGGACAAGGAGATGGTCGAGGCGCCGACCGGTGGCGATGGTGCCACCTGCCGTAGCTGCGCCCACTGTCCCTGGATGGCGATGAATGGCCTGGTGGCGATCAAGGAGGCGTTGACCGATGGCGCCGAGCGTCACGAGATCCTGGTGGATGAAGCCCTGCGGGTGAAGGCGCTGATCCCGCTGGATCGCATGCTGGACTTCGCTGCGGAACTCAAGCTAAAGACTCGGGGTAACGCCTGAGTGCGCGAAGAGTTGAATAGAAAGGCTGAATAGAAGAGGGCACCCGTTGGGTGCCCTCTTTCGTTATGGGGTTCGCGAAGACGAAGATCAGATGATCACGGTTGAGAGGCTGTGCTCCTCATCCGGTGCGATAACGATGCCAGCCTCGGCCGTGATGGCCGCTTCGACACAGAGCATGGTGCGGTAGCCGTCGTTGCTCATGTCCGCCATGGCGGTGGCCCCTTCCAGCCAGGGGGTCCAGACCACGACGCTGTCGTTGTTACCGCTCACTACTTTAGTGGTGCGATCGCCGTCCTTGACCATCACCATGGCCTCGGCTTGGTGGTAGACCCGATCAATGGCAGCTGTGAGCGTCAGAGCGCCCTGCTGCTGCCCATCCTGACCGGTCAGCTTGTCGGCATAAGGCTCACCCAGCCCGGTCACGCTGACAGCCTCTGGGGCGCTTATCTGCAGATAGGTGTGCAAGGCGGCATTATAGGCGACGGGGGCTTTACCCGTATTGCGGGTAGTCAGCACCAGTGAGAGTTCCTTGCCTATCAGCACGTCCAGTTCCAGCTCGAAAGGGTGCGGCCAGAGGGCACGGGTTGACTCATTGTCACGCAGAGAGAGATGTACCAGGGTGCCATCGCCGTGATCGGAGACGCCGTCCAGGGTCCAGAGAGTGGTGCGGGCAAAGCCATGGGAAGGCTTGCCACTGCCAACGCGGGCTGGCGCCGGGCCAAACCAGGGCCAGCAGACGGGGATACCGCCGCGGATGGGCTTGCTGCCATCCAGCACTGCCTTGTCGCTGAGCCAGATCGAGGCGGGTTCGCCGTGACGCTGGTAGCGCAACACATGGGCGCCAAACAGGCTGATCTCGGCCTTGGCATCGCCATTGTCGATGGTGAGCAGAGGTTGGCCAGCTGCGTTGTGGCTGAGGGTACAGTGGGCAGTCAGAGAGCGTATCGGTTGCATGAGGACTCCTGTGCTCGCGCACATTCAGAAGAGAGGGTCGGAAAATCCAGGGGCCGAAATACAAAAAGGCGGCCAATGGCCGCCTTTTTCAAGCTACTTGATTGCGCATCCCAAATTACTTGGAGATGTGAGCGATCAGGTCCAGAACTTTGCTGGAGTAGCCCATTTCGTTGTCGTACCAGGATACAACTTTAACGAATTTGTCGTTCAGTGCGATACCGGCTTTGGCATCGAACACGGAAGTCTGACGCTCACCCAGGAAGTCAGTGGAGACCACTTGATCTTCGGTGTAGCCCAGCACACCCTTCATGGAGCCTTCGGAGGCTGCTTTCATGGCTGCACAGATTTCGGCGTAGGTAGCGGCTTTCTTCAGGTTGACGGTCAGGTCAACAACGGACACGTCCGGAGTCGGTACGCGGAAGGCCATACCGGTCAGCTTGCCGTTCAGTTCCGGGATAACAACGCCAACAGCTTTGGCAGCACCGGTAGAGGACGGGATGATGTTCTGAGCCGCACCGCGGCCACCGCGCCAGTCTTTGGCAGACGGACCATCAACGGTCTTCTGGGTAGCAGTGGTAGCGTGGACAGTGGTCATCAGGCCGGATTCGATACCGAAGGTATCGTTCAGAACCTTGGCGATCGGAGCCAGGCAGTTGGTGGTGCAGGAAGCGTTGGAAACGATGTCCTGGCCAGCGTAGGTAGCGTCGTTGACACCCATGACGAACATAGGAGTGGCGTCTTTGGACGGGCCAGTCAGAACGACTTTCTTGGCGCCGGCAGCGATGTGCTTGCGAGCAGTTGCGTCGTCCAGGAACAGACCGGTGGCTTCGGCAACAACGTCAACACCGATGGCATCCCATTTCAGGTTGGCCGGGTCACGCTCAGCGGTAACACGTACGGTTTTGCCGTTAACAACCAGGTTGCCGTCTTTAACTTCAACGGTACCGTTGAAACGACCGTGAGTTGAATCGTACTTCAGCATGTAAGCCATGTAGTCAACGTCGATCAGGTCGTTGATGCCAACCACTTCGATGTCAGCACGCTCAGCGGCCAGACGGAACACGAAACGACCGATGCGGCCAAAACCGTTAATACCTACTTTGATAGTCATATTTGGTTACCTAACTGTTCAGTAGTCAAAGAAAATTCCGTTTGTAAATTTACTAGAACTCCCCTGTGAGTCAACCAACAATCTGTCTGAAATTGCGCTATATCATGAAAAACTGTGAAATTTATTTTCTGTTTATGTAACTGACTACCAGTTTTTGTCGAAATAACTATCTATTGGTCAGCGTCACAGAGATCAACAATAGTGCCTGCTCTGTCACACAACCAGCCCGGCAGATGTGTAAAAATGTGCGCGGTTTAGCATGGCCACAGAGCCACTGTTCAAGTACCACCCATAAAAATTAATCAAAATAGTATAGATAGAATCCACAGCGGGAATTCTCAAACTATGACCACCCTGATTGAACAGCTGGCTGCCGCCAAAGGTATCGCCAGCGAGTATGTTGATGCCTGGGGCCACCCGGCCCAGGTATCCGAAGAGAGCAAGTCTGCCATGCTGGGCGCCATGGGCTACCGCGTCGATGACGAGGCCGCCCTGACCGAGCAGCTGGAAGAGGAGCACCGTCAGCACTGGCTGCGCGCGCTGGATCCCGTCATGGTGGTCCGCAGCGGTGAGCCCATCACCCTTGAAGTCCGTCTGCCCATCGATTTCGTCAATGACGCCCTTACCTGGCAGCTTGCGCTGGAGCAGGGGACAGTGTTGTCCGGCCAAATCACCCCCATTGAGGGTGAGCTGGTTGGCGTGGCTGAATTCGAAGAGATGGAGTGCCAGGCCTACCAGGTCGCGCTGGATGTACAGCCAGCGCTTGGCTATCACCAGCTGACCTTGCTGGAAGAGGGCAATGATGAGCCGCTCGCCAGCATGCGTCTTATCGTCGCGCCCAAAGCTTGCTACAAGCAGGCTCCCATTGCCGATGGCCGCAAGGTGTGGGGGCCGAGCGTGCAGCTCTACTGTCTGCGCAGCCGCCACAACTGGGGCATAGGCGATTTCAGCGATCTCGGCCAGTTGGTCGAGAAAGCGGCCGCCTGGGGGGCCCACTTCGTCGGCCTGAACCCCATTCATGCCCTCTATCCGGCCAACCCCGAGAGTGCCAGCCCTTACAGCCCCTCTTCCCGTCGCTGGCTCAATGTGGCCTATATCAACGTGGAAGCCGTGCCCGAGTTTCTGGCCAACGATCGCCTCAAGGCCGAAGTGGCCAATCAGGCCTTCCAGCAGCACCTCAATGAACTGCGTGCCAAGAGCAATGTGGATTACACCGGCGTCATCCAGACCAAGATCGGCATGCTGCGTCAGGTGTTCGATGAAGCCAGCTTCAGTGCCGAGCGTCAGGCTGATTTCGATGCCTTCGTGTCGGCCGGTGGTGACAGCCTGCAACAGCAGGCGGCGTTTGATGCCCTGCAGGCCCACTTCTATGCCAAGGGCGAAAATGCCTGGGGCTGGCCGGTATGGCCGCAAGAGTTGCGGGATTACCACAACCCCGAGGTGGCTGCCTGGATGGCCGCGCACAGCCAGGATGTGAATTTCTATCTCTACTTGCAGTTCCTGGCCGACGAGCAGCTGGCGCAAGCCGATGCTCACGCCAAGGCCGCTGGCATGGTGATGGGGATCTATCGGGATCTGGCGGTCGGCGTCTCCGAAGGCTCCACCGAGATCTGGGCCAACCGGGATCTCTACTGCCCGAAAGCCTCGGTCGGTGCACCGCCTGACATTTTGGGCCCGCTTGGTCAGAACTGGGGCCTGCCCCCCATGAACCCGAACCAGCTGTTTGAAGCGGCCTATCAGCCCATGGTGGATCTGTTCCGCGCCAACATGCGCTCCTGCGGCGCGCTGCGCATCGACCATGTGATGGCCTTGCTGCGCCTGTGGTGGGTGCCGCCCGGAGAGTCTGCCGCCAAGGGGGCCTACATTTATTATCCGGTCAACGACCTGCTGGGGATCCTGGCGCTCGAATCCCACCGCAATCAGTGCCTGCTGATCGGTGAAGACCTGGGAACTGTGCCGGAAGGCATAGACGTCACGCTCAAAGAGAACGGGGTTCACTCCTACAAGGTGTTCTTCTTCGAGCGATCCAAGGCCGATGGCGGTTTCATCTCTCCTGCGCACTACACCGAGCAGGCGATGTCTGCCCTGACCACCCACGACATGCCGACCTTGAAGGGCTTCTGGCATTGCGATGATTTGGCGCTGGGTCGCGAGTTGGGATTGTATCCGGATGAAGACGTTCTCAAGACACTGTATGCTGATCGCCACCAGGCCAAGCAGCGGATCCTCGACAGCCTGCATGCCCATGGGGTCATCTCTGACGACATCAGTCATGACGTGAACTGGGTCGGCATGAATACCGAGCTCAACCATGGTCTGCAACTGCATATGTCCCGCGGCAGCTGTGCCCTGTTCAGCACCCAGCTGGAAGACTGGCTGGAGATGGACAAGCCGGTCAACGTGCCGGGCACCAGTTACGAATACCCCAACTGGCGTCGCAAGCTGTCCACCGATCTGGAGGATATTTTTGCCAATGAAGCGCTCAAGGCGCTGGCAGGCAAGATGAGCCAGGCCCGTGATGAGGCCAGTCGTTGAGCCACTGCCGACAAAACGTGACTCACTTACATCCGCTTCGGCCCTGGCCGGAGCGGATGCTCAGCTATGAAAGGAAATCTCGATGCTCGTTGAACGTTTGGTTGCTGCCCGCTGTGCCGATCCCTTCTCTCATTTAGGCCTGCAGGCCAATCCGGATGGGCCTGGCCTCAAACTGACCGCCTGGTTGCCGGATGCCCTTGAGGTGCGCGTCAAGGATCTCAAGTCGGGCAAAGTCGTTGCCACCCTGGCACCCACCGATGAATCGGGCCTTTTTGAAACTGTTTTCACCCGCCGTAAAAATCCCTTTCCCTATCAGCTGCTCGCCAGCTACCCCGATGCCAGTACCGAATTTGTCGACCCCTATCAGTTTCAGGATGCGGGTTGGGCCGGTCTGGCAGAACTGACCTCACAGCCGGAAAACATCTACCACACCCTGGGTGCGCAACTGCGCAGCGTGGAGCATCTTGGCGTGCAGGTGGAAGGGGTGCGTTTTGCCGTCTATGCGCCGAGCGCCACCGCCGTGAGCCTGATCGGTGATTTCAACTTCTGGGACGGCCGTCGTCACCCCATGCAGCGCAGCCAGTGCGGTCACTGGGTGTTGTTCGTGCCGGGCCTCAAGGCCGGGGATCGCTACAAGTTTGAACTCAAGGATCCTGCCGGTCATCGTCTGCCTCACAAGAGCGACCCTGTCGGTTTCTACTGCGAACAGTATCCGTCGTTCGCCTCAGTGGTGTATGACCACGATCAATACCAGTGGCAAGATGCAGCCTGGATTGCCAGCCAGCACAATGACAAGCGGGATCAGCCCCTCTCCATCTATGAACTGCATGTCGGCTCCTGGAAGCGTCATCCCAACGGCGACAGCCTGAGCTGGCGCGAGCTGGCGGTGGATCTGGTGGCCTACATCAAGGAGATGGAGTACACCCATATCGAGTTGCTGCCGGTCTCCGAGCATCCGTTCAGCGGATCCTGGGGCTATCAGCCGGTGGGCATGTTCTCCCCCACCAGCCGTTACGGCAGCGCCGACGACTTCAAATATTTCGTGGATCAGTGCCACCAGGCCGGCATAGGCGTCATCCTGGACTGGGTGCCGGCTCACTTCCCGTCCGATGCCCACGGTCTGGCCCGTTTCGACGGCACGCCGCTCTATGAGTACGAAGATCCGCGCCGTGGCTGGCACCCGGACTGGAACTCCTACATCTACGACTTTGGCCGTAATACGGTGCGCCAGTTCCTGGTGGCGAGCGCCCTGTTCTGGCTCGATAAGTTCCACATCGACGGCCTGCGGGTGGATGCGGTCGCCTCCATGCTCTATCTGGATTACTCGCGCAATGCCGGCGAGTGGGTGCCGAACGTCGACGGTGGCAACCACAACTACGAGGCGATCAGCCTGCTGAAGTGGACCAACGAAGAGGTGTACGGCAAATATCCCCACGCCATGACCATAGCCGAAGAGTCCACCGCCTTTGCCGGCGTGTCTCGTCCCACTTTCCTCGGTGGCCTCGGTTTTGGCTTCAAGTGGAATATGGGCTGGATGCACGACACCCTCACTTACATGCAGAAAGAGCCGATTCACCGCCGCTATCACCACAACGACATGACCTTCTCCATGGTTTACCACTATGACGAGAACTTCATCTTGTCGCTCTCCCACGATGAGGTGGTGCACGGCAAGCACTCCATGCTCTACAAGATGCCCGGCGACGAGTGGCAGCAGTCGGCCAACTTGCGCGCCTACATGGGCTTCATGTATGCCCACCCGGGCAAGAAGCTCAACTTCATGGGCACCGAAATCGCCCAGAGCAACGAGTGGAACCACGATGCCCAGCTGCCCTGGCACCTGCTGCAGTATCCCAAGCACGGCGGTCAGCAGCGCCTGATCCGTGATCTCAACCACCTCTACCGTCATGAAGCTGCCTTGTATCAGGCCGATTATGATCAGACCGGTTTCCGCTGGCTGGATCACAACGACGCCGACAACAGTGTCTTTGCCTGGCTGCGGGCCGACAAGCAGGGGGCCCACCCGATCATGGTGGCCTGCAACTTCACGCCGGTACCGCGCATCGCCTATCGACTCGGGGTGCCTGCCGCCGGCAATTACCGCGTGGTGCTCAATACGGATAGCGAGCATTACTGGGGCAGCAACTATGATGTGGGTCTGGTCTTCGTCGCCGAGCCGACCCCCTGGCAGGGATTGGGGCACAGCATAGTGCTGGATCTGCCGCCGCTCGCGACCTTGTTCATCAAACAGGAGTCTTGATGTTTGCAATGGAAAAGGGGCAGGACCACCCGCTGGGTGTCCTGCTCGATGAGACGGGTTGTCACTTCTGCGTCTGGGCCCCCCAATCGGACATGGTAGAGCTCTGCCTGTTCGACGAGCAGGAGCAAGAGCTGGTCCGGCTGGCATTGCCCGGCCGGCGCGGCCAATATCGCTTCGGCTATGTGCGCGGTGTCAAGGCCGGTCAGCGTTACGGTTATCGGGTACATGGTGCACCCCAGGAGGGGATGCTGTTCGATCCGCAAAAGCTGCTGATCGACCCCTATGCCAGGGCGCTCAGCCGGGCGACCCATTGGGATGACACACTGTATGAGGGCGACAGCGCCGCCATGGTGGCCAAGTCAGTGGTGGTGGATGACACCTTCGACTGGCAGGGGGTCGGCAAGCCGGGCATAGAGCCTGCGCGTACCGTCATCTACGAAACCCACGTCAAGGGGTTCACCCGCCAGCATCAGGGGGTGCCGAGCGAACTGCGGGGCACCTACCTTGGCATCTGCCATCCGGTGATCATCGAGCACTTGAAGTCCCTCGGCATAACCTCTGTCCAGCTGATGCCGGTGGCGGCCTTCATGTCCGAGCCCAGGCTCGAGCAGCTGGGGCTCACCAACTACTGGGGCTACAACCCCATCGCTTTCTTTGCCCCCGAGCCGCGCTACAGCGCGGGGGAGGCGGTGACCGAGTTCAAGACCATGGTGCGCGAGCTGCACAGGGCTGGGCTCGAAGTCATACTCGACGTTGTCTACAACCACACTGCCGAATCCGGTTTCGATGGCCCCATCTTGTCATTCAAGGGCTTTGACAATGCGGGCTACTATGCCTTCGAGGCGGGGGCTCACGGCCCCGACTACAGTCGTCACGCCAACGTCACCGGCTGCGGCAACAGCGTCAATCTGGATCACCCCAACAGCCTGCGGCTGGTGCTGGACGCCCTGCGTTACTGGGTCACGGAGATGCAGGTGGATGGTTTTCGTTTCGACCTTGCGGTCACCCTGGCGCGGGAGGCGGGGGAGTTCGATCCCATGGGGGCCTTCTTCAAGGCCATGATGGCGGATCCCGTGCTGGCGCGGGTCAAGCTCATCGCAGAGCCCTGGGACATAGGGCCGTTCGGCTATCGCCTCGGCCAGTTCCCGAGCCAGTGGCTGGAGATCAACGACCGTTACCGCGACACGGTGCGCGCCTTCTGGCGCGGCGATGCCGGCAAGATGGGGGATTTTGCCACCCGGCTGGTGGGCTCGCGGGATCTCTTCCCGAAGAACTGGCGCGCTCCCCATACCAGCGTCAACTACCTCTGCTATCACGACGGTTTCACCCTGGAGGATCTGGTCTCCTACAACCAGCGCCACAACCAGGCCAATGGCGAGGACAACCGGGATGGCCACGGCAACAACCTCTCCAGCAACCACGGGGTAGAGGGGCCGACCCTGGATCCCTGTGTCAACAACCTGCGTCAGCAGCAGAAGCGCAACCTGATTGCCACCCTGCTGCTCTCCCAGGGCACACCGCACTTCCTGGCCGGGGACGAGATGGGCCGCAGCCAGCTGGGCAACAACAACGCCTATTGCCAGGACAACCAGATCAGCTGGGTCAACTGGCAGTGGCGGCCGGAGGATGAGCGGCTGCTCGCCTTCACCCAGCAGATGATGGCCCTGCGGGCGGAGTCCTCCGTCTTCGCCAATCTGCAACTGAGCGATGACAGCTGGAACGGGGCACCCACCAGCTGCCATCAGGTCAACTGGTATCATCCGGACGGCCATCAGCTGACGGATCAGGATTGGCACGCCCCCATGGGACAGGCGTTTGCCATGGACATCGGCATGCAGCAGTGCGAAGGGGAGCGCTGGTATGTGCTGTTCAACGCCAGCGATTACGATATCCAGTTCCGTCTGCCGCCACCGGGGGAGGGGCTGGAGTGGATCCAGACCATAGACACGGCCACCAATGACGGCCTGCCCTTCCTGCCCGATGACATCAAGCGTCAGGTGGCGGTTGGCCGCGCCCACTCCCTCAAGTTGCTGGAGCGGGTTTCGTTGCCAGCGGTTGCCTTGGCCAAAGAGGAGGTCGCCGTTACACCGGATGTTGCCACCGTGTTGCCAACGGGATCACAGTTCCCGCTGGCGGGGTAGAGCAAAGCGGCCTGACTGGGTATGCTGGGCGCCGTGATTAATGGCAAGGAGTCGGTATGAGCAACAACAATCCCGAGCAGTGGCGCAACAAGCTGAGTGCGGAACAGTTTCGTGTCTGCTGGGAGAAAGGCACCGAGCAGCCCTACAGCGGTGCCTTGCTCCACAACCGCAAGAGTGGTGACTATCTCTGCGTTTGCTGCAAGAGCGTGCTGTTTCACTCGGATGCCAAGTTTGACTCCGGCTGCGGCTGGCCCTCGTTCGATCGAGCCATCGAAGGCACAGTGACCTACACAGAAGACAGCAGCCACGGCATGAAGCGGGTGGAGATCACCTGCAGCCAGTGCGGCTCCCATCTGGGTCACGTCTTCCCCGACGGACCGACCGAGACAGGCCAGCGTTACTGCGTCAACAGCCTGAGTCTGGATTTCGACCCGGACGCCTGACGGGCTCACCCACTGATGGGAAAAACGGCGCCTCTGTTAACAGAGGCGCCGTTTTTTTGTGTGTCCCTACCGCTGCAGCATTGCCGGAGGCCTGTCTGGGCCAGACTAGGGGTTATCCGGTATTCGGTAGCGGGCACCACGAGCCCACAGGTTGGCTCACGTTATGCCATCAGGCCAGTTTGAAGGCCTGAATATGGGTATCCAGCGTCTGGCTGTGATGTTCCACCAGCTCGGAGGCTTCCTGCAACTCCCGCAGTACCACCACTGAACCTTCCACGACTTGTTTTACCTGCTCCAGATTGCCGCTCATCTCCTCGGCCACCGAGCTCTGTTGCTCGGAGGCGGCCGCGATCTGGCGATTCATGTCCGCCACACCCTGTACCCGCTGCACTATGGTGGCGAGCTGATCGCCGGCCTGGGTCACCTGCTCCACCCCCTTGTCGGCCTGTTGCACGCTCTGGGCCATCAACTCGGCAGCCTGGTGGGCATTGCCCTGCAACTGCTCGATCATCTTCTGGATCTCGACGGTGGCGGCCTGGGCCCGGTTGGCCAGCTCGCGCACCTCGGAGGCGACCACGGCAAAGCCGCGACCCGCCTCACCGGCACGGGCGGCCTCGATGGCTGCGTTGAGGGCCAACAGGTTGGTCTGCTCCGAAATGCTGCGAATGGTATCCACCACTGAGCCTATCTGCTCGACCCCCTGTTCCACCTGATTGACCACGTTGGAGGAGCGCTGGATGTTGCCGGAGAGGGTATCTATGGTGTTGACGGTCGCCGCCACGCAGCGGCTGCCCTCTTCGGCCAGCAGGCTGGTTTCGGCGGTGGCATGGGAAGCTTGTTCCGCATGGGCGGCCACCTCGCGGATGGCACCCACCATCTGGCTCATGGCGCTGGCCAGTTGTTCTATCTGGGTGAACTCTTCGTTGATTGCCTCGTTGGCCTCTTCCATGCAAAGGGTGACCTGGGAGGCGATGTCATTGAGCTCCTTGCAGGCGACGCGCTGGGTGCCGAACACCTCCTTGAGATTCTCCTGTGAGTGGGCCACGGCCTTGGCGATGTCGCCGAACTCATCACGAGACTTGAGCAGCACCTTGTGGCTCAGATCCTTGCGGGCGAAACGCTCAAGCAGGCCTACCAGATAGTGCACCTGCTTGACCATGAGGCGGGAGCCGGTCAGCAACAACACGACGAAGAAGATTCCCATCACGGCGGTTTCCATCACGCCGCTCCAGAGCAGGCGATCGGCAATGGCGTTGGCCTTGTCCGCGTCTATGCCCTCACTAAGCAGTGTGGTTTCCAGATTGCTGGCATCGAACCAGAGCTTGGCCAGCAGCAGCACAGTACTGAACACCATGAGCAGTACCACTTTGGGTACCAGCCGGATATTGCTCATTCGCCTCTCCAGCGGGTTTAACTGCATAATTTTTCTCCTTTTAATGACCGGTTTTCCTTTGTCCTCAGGACTATCGGCATTATCTTCCTTTTTATTAATTCGCACCGTGCCTAAAGTAGGAAAATGTATGCGACATCACTCTTCTGGCCTGAGATCCATGGATCTGCTCATGGCCCTGCTCTCCATCGTCTCAGTGGTACTGGTGGGATTCCGCTGGCTGGGGACTCGCCACTTCACTCCCGAGACGCTCTCCCTCTTTTATGATCTGGACAGTTTGATCTGCTACGTCTTCCTCGCCCATTTCACCTATGGCTGGTTCCGTGCCAGTGACAAGCGAGCCTTCTTCAAGGCGAACTGGTTCTATCTGCCGGGCAGTCTGCCCATGGTGGAGCAGTTGCGCTGGGCCAGGCTGATCCAGCTCTACCGGGTGATCCAGCTGCTGCGCAGCAACCCGGACCTGCTCGCCATAGTGCGCAGGGGGCGAAACGAGAGCCGTCTGGCCGGGATACTGCTGATCTTTTTCCTGCAAATCGGGGTGGGCACGGCACTCATCTACTGGGTCGAGGGAGACAGACCCGGCAGCCAGATCCACAACGCCTATGACGCCTTTTGGTGGACCCTGGTGACGCTCTCTACTATTGGTTACGGCGACATAGTGCCGCAAACCGAGGAGGGGCGTTTCGTCGCCAGCCTGATGATCATCTTCGGGGTCGGTCTGTTCAGCGCCCTGAGCGGCTTCATGGCCAGCCTGTTCCTGCAACACGGGCGGGGTGACAACGAACTGGAAAAGTGGCGCCATCAACAGAGTGTGCAGCAGGATCTGCTGCTTCAGGAGCTGCGTGCCCTGCGCGAAGAGGTGAAGGCACTGAAACAGAAATAGCCTGCGACGTCCGGAATGGTCGCGTGAGTGAGGGGCAAGTTGCGAGTCAGCTCTCAGCTCGGGGGGAAGCGCTTTTCTTTGCTTGTCCTTTGACCCGCTGGCGGCTTAACATTCGGCCTGTCACCTAACCAAAAGAAGAGAACCGATCGACCATGCGCGCCCTTCTCGGGATCTTTATCTGCTTGTGTGCCCAACAGGCACTGGCCGACACCCGTTATGTCTCAGACAACATCTTTACCTTCATCCACAATGGTCCGGGTACCCAGTTCCGGATCCTCGGCAGCGTCAAGGCGGGTGAACCGCTGGAAGTAAAGGCGGTGAACAACGAAGCCGGTTTCACCCAGGTGGTGGACGGCCGTGGCCGTGAAGGCTGGATCAAGAACGCCGAGCTGCAGGGCGAGATCAGCCTGCGCGAGCGTCTGCCCCAGGTCCAGCAAGAGCTGGAAGATCTCAAGGCTCGCCTGCAGAACCTCAACGGTGACAATGAAAAACGCTTCACCGAGAAGGATGGCAAGATCGCCGAGCAGAGCAAGGAGATCGACAGCCTGAAGGCTCAGCTTGCCAGCCAGAGCGAGGAGATGGGTAACCTCAAGGAGCAGAACGAGGCCCTGACCCGCAGCTATGACAACCAGGAGCACGACATGCAGATGGACTGGTTCATCCGCGGTGGTGCCATGGTGGGTGGCGGCATCCTGCTTGGCATACTGTTGCCCATGCTGCCCCGCCGCCGCAGTCGCGGTGAGCGCTGGATGAACTGACGGTTCCTGTCGGTCGGATGAAGAGGGGTCGCAATAGCGGCCCCTCTTTTTTGCCTCGCATAAAATTGTATACAAAATAAGGCGATAAACTTGTCTGTCTCGCCGTCTACTGGTCTGAATACGGGCTAAATTGGCCAGTCAGCGATTTTTGTTAATAACAGGCAACAATTTCATTTCATCTATGGGTGGATATTGTATACATTATCGGCGTTTCGGCGGCACGACCGCCTTCGTCGATATAGCCTGCGGGCGTACAGGAAGACCCCCTATGTTCAAAGCTACTCAAGTGCTTGCTGCTGACTACATTCCCTCCGATCTGGCCGCCTTGCGCGAAGCCATCACCCAGAATTACGTGGTGGATGAAAACGCCTATCTGGCGGAGCTTTCCGCCATGTTGCCGGGGGATGGGGCCTCGCTGGAGCAGGTGACCCAGCGCGCCCGCGCCCTGGTCACCAAGGTACGCAAGGAGAGTGGTTCGGGAGATGGCATCGATGCCTTCTTGCAGGAGTACAGCCTGGATACCCAGGAGGGGATCATACTGATGTGCCTGGCAGAGGCCCTGCTGCGCATCCCCGATGCAGAGACCGCCGACGCCCTCATCAAGGACAAGCTCTCCGGCGCCAACTGGTCCTCCCATTTTCGCAAGAGCGACTCTACCCTGGTCAATGCCTCCACCTGGGGCCTGATGCTGACCGGCAAGATCATCAAGCTGGACAAGAAGCTGGACGGCAATCCGGCCAACATGCTGGGGCGCATGGTCAACAAGCTCGGCGAGCCTGTGGTGCGCTCCGCCATGTATGCCGCCATGAAGATAATGGGCAAGCAGTTCGTGCTGGGGCGCGACATGAAAGAGGCCCTCAAGGCGAGCCGCAAGTCCCGCGAGAAGGGTTACACCCACACCTATGACATGTTGGGGGAGTCCGCCCTGACCCTGGCCGATGCGGACAAGTATTTCGGCGACTACCAGCGCGCCATCGAGGCGGTCGGTAATGAGCGCATCAGCGACGGCGGCCCGGCCCCCTCCATCTCCATCAAGCTGTCGGCGCTCCATCCGCGCTATGACGTGGCGAACCGCGAGCGGGTGCTCGGCGAAATGAGCGAGCGGTTGGTGGGTCTGGTGCGCCTGGCCCGCGACAAGGACGTGGCCATCAGCATCGATGCCGAGGAGATGGACCGCCTCGAGCTGTCACTGGATCTCTTCGAGCAGCTCTACCGTTCTGACGCCAACCGTGGCTGGGGCAAGCTCGGCATGGTAGTGCAGGCTTACTCCAAGCGCGCTCTGCCGGTACTCTGCTGGCTGACGGCGCTGGCCCGGGAGCAGGGGGACCTGATCCCGGTGCGGCTGGTGAAGGGTGCCTACTGGGACAGTGAGCTGAAATATGCCCAGCAGGCTGGCCTGCCCGGCTACCCGCTCTTTACCCGCAAGGCGGGTACCGACATATCCTATCTGGCCTGCGCCCGCTATCTGCTGAGCGAGCCGACCCGTGGTTTCATCTCTCCCCAGTTTGCGACCCACAATGCCAATACCGTGGTCTGCATTCTGGAAATGGCCGGTGATCGCCAGTTTGAGTTCCAGCGCCTGCACGGCATGGGGGAGGAGTTGCACAATGCCGTGCTGAACGACCATCCCGGCCTGCACTGCCGCATCTATGCCCCGGTCGGTGCCCACAAGGATCTGCTGCCCTATCTGGTACGTCGCCTGCTGGAAAACGGGGCCAACACCTCCTTCGTTCACAAGCTGGTGGACCCGAACACCCCGGTGGATTCACTGGCCGAACACCCGCTGCGCACCCTCAAGCGCTACACCAGTCTGGCCAACGATCGCATTCCACAGCCGGTGAATCTGTTCAGCGACCGCAAGAACTCCAGCGGCGTCAACATGAATATCGTCTCCATCCAGCGTCCCTTCTTCGCCCGTTTGAAAGAGCTGGAGAGCAAGCAGTGGCTGGCCGGGCCCATCGTTGATGGCGAAACCCTCAAGCGCAGCGAAGCCCGCACAGTGCTGAGTCCGCAGGATGTGAGCCAGCTGGTGGGCAAGATCCACTGGGCCGACGCACAGGCGGTAGAGCAGGCGCTGGCCTCGGCTCATGCCGCCTTCCCGCGCTGGCGCGAGACGCCGGTAAGCGTGCGTGCAGCTGCGCTGGAGAAGCTGGCAGATCTGCTGGAAGCCAACCGCGAGCAGTTCATCTCGCTCTGTACTCGCGAGGCGGGCAAGCTGCTGCAGGATGGGATCGACGAGGTGCGCGAGGCGGTGGACTTCTGCCGTTACTACGCGCTGCAGGCCCGTGGTTTGATGGGACAGGCGACCCTGCTGCCCGGCTACACCGGCGAGCAGAACGAGCTGTTCCTGCAGGGCCGGGGCGTCTTCGTCTGCATCAGCCCGTGGAACTTCCCGCTGGCCATTTTCCTCGGGCAAGTCGCTGCGGCGCTGGCCACCGGCAATACCGTCATCGCCAAACCGGCGGAGCAGACCGGCCTCATCGCCCATCTGGCGGTGACCCTGGCTCATCAGGCCGGCATCCCGGGCGATGTGCTGCAACTGCTGCCGGGCGATGGCGCCACTGTGGGGGCCAGGCTGACGGCGGATGCCCGCATTGGTGGCGTCTGTTTCACCGGCTCCACCGAGACCGCCAAGCTCATCAACCTGACCCTGGCCCAGCGTGATGGCGCCATATTGCCGCTCATCGCCGAGACAGGCGGCCAGAACGCCATGATAGTCGACTCCACCGCTCTGCCGGAGCAGGTGGTGCGCGACGTGGTGAGCGCCGCCTTCCAGAGTGCCGGTCAGCGCTGTTCCGCCCTGCGGGTGCTCTACCTGCAGGAGGAGATAGCGCCGCGGGTACTGGAGATCCTGACCGGCGCCCTGCAGGAGCTGAAAGTGGGCAATCCGGCCGAGCACAACACGGACGTGGGGCCCGTCATCGACGCCGAGGCCAAGGCCGGGCTGGATGCGCACCTGGCGCACATGATCCCGCGCTCACGTCTGATCGCCCAGGCCCCCATGCCATCCGCGACGCTGGCGGGTCACTTCGTGCAACCGACGGCGCTGGAGATTGGTTCCATCCGTGAGCTGGTGAAGGAGCAGTTCGGTCCCATCCTCCATGTGGTGCGCTACGCTGCCCGTGAGCTGGACAAGGTGATTGCGGATATCAACGGCACCGGCTACGGCCTGACGCTGGGGATCCACAGCCGCAACGAATCCCACGCCGAGGAGCTGGCCAGCCGCATCAACGTGGGCAACGTCTACATCAACCGCAATCAGATCGGCGCCATGGTCGGGGTACAGCCGTTCGGTGGTCAGGGCCTCTCCGGCACAGGCCCCAAGGCGGGCGGTCCCCACTACCTCGGCCGCTTCGTCACCGAGAAGACCCGCACCATCAACACCACTGCGGTGGGCGGCAATGCCTCCCTGCTGGCGATGGGCGATGCCTGATTGGCGTTGAGGTCTTTACATCAAGGCTGCCTGCGGGCAGCCTTTTTCTTGGCCGTGGAGTGGGGTGGATCCGCCATCTTGGGGTCGCCAAGGTGCCTGCCCGGCCGTAATATGGTCGCCACTTGTCCGTGCCTTGCACACTGTTCTCGACAAGGGATTTCAACCTGATTTTCAACGAGAGTCTGCATCTGATGCCATTAACCGAACAGGCCCGCTGGTTCGTACTGGGGGGCGATCACCTCGTCCTGCTGGATGAACAGGGCCATATTCCGCAAGGCCCCCGAGCCTGTTTGCCTGCCCATTTTCACCCGGCGTCATTCGAGCGTTTCGATGAGTGGGATGGCCTGCCCTGCTATTTGCTGGAGCTGGGGGCTGATGCCGATGCCAGCCATTTCACCCCGTTGCGCCAGCTGATGGTAGCGGGGGATGAAGAGGGATTTCGTCTCGCGGGTCGCGCCTGGCAGCTGGCGACCTTTCGGCACAGCCACCGCTTCTGCGGCGAGTGCGGTGCCCCCATGGCCCCCAAGGCGGGTGAGTGGGCCCAGGTGTGCCAGCTTGGCCACACCGTCTATCCGCGCATCTCCCCCTGCATCATAGTGGCGGTGCGCAAGGGGCCCGAGATCCTGCTGGCGGCCCATCGCCGTCACTATCAGGTGGAGGACCCCATGTATACGGTGCTGGCTGGTTTCGTGGAAGCGGGGGAGAACCTGGAGCAGTGCGTGGCGCGGGAGGTGTTCGAGGAGAGCGGCATCCGGGTGCGCAACGTGCGCTATGTGGCCAGCCAGCCCTGGCCCTTCCCCCACAGCCTGATGATGGGCTTCACCGCCGACTACGAGAGCGGCGAGATCCGGGTGCAGGACGATGAACTGGTGGCAGCTGATTTCTTCACCGCCGACCGGCTGCCACGGTTGCCGCCCCATGGCACCATAGCGCGGCGTTTGATTGAGCAGAGCCTGGCCGAAGAGGGTTGAGGCCGGTCTGACCTTGTCATCAGGGTAAAAACGGGGCGCTTGTTTGCGCCCCTTCACATCTTTGCGCTTGCAGCGGCCTGGCCGCATCTTTGGGCCGTCCCCCACCGCGTACAAAGTGGTATCATATCCGCCATTTTATGCATGACATGACTCAGGAACTGGGATGAAAGAGCTGAAGAACGATCGATACCTGCGTGCCCTGCTGCGCCAGGACGTGGACATGACACCAGTATGGATGATGCGCCAGGCTGGCCGTTATCTGCCGGAATACAAGGCGACCCGCGCCGTCGCGGGGGACTTCATGTCCCTGTGCCGCAACGCCGAGCTGGCCTGTGAAGTCACCTTGCAGCCCCTGCGCCGCTATCCGCTCGATGCCGCCATCCTCTTCTCCGACATCCTGACCGTGCCCGACGCCATGGGGCTGGGTCTCTATTTCGAACAGGGTGAAGGCCCGCGCTTCGAGCGACCCATCAAATCCATGGCTGACGTGCAGGCGCTGCCCATTCCGGATCCGGAAGACGAGCTCGGCTACGTGATGAACGCGGTGCGCACCATACGCCGCGAGCTCAAGGGCGAAGTGCCGCTCATCGGCTTCTCCGGCAGCCCCTGGACCCTGGCCACCTACATGGTGGAGGGGGGCAGCTCCAAGGCCTTCACCAAGATCAAGCAGATGATGTATGCAGAGCCGCAGACACTGCACCTGCTGCTGGACAAGCTGGCCGACAGCGTGATCGGGTATCTCAATGCCCAGATCAAGGCCGGTGCCCAGTCCGTCATGGTGTTCGACACCTGGGGCGGCGTGCTGACCCCGCGGGATTACCGCGACTTCTCCCTGCAGTACATGCACAAGATCGTCGACGGTCTGATCCGCGAAAACGAAGGTCGCCGCGTACCGGTCACTCTGTTCACCAAAAACGGCGGCCAGTGGCTGGAGCAGATCGCTGCCACCGGCTGCGATGCCCTGGGGCTGGACTGGACCATAGACATAGCGGACGCCAAGCGCCGGGTCGGTGACAAGGTGGCGTTGCAGGGCAACATGGATCCTTCCATGCTCTATGCGGCACCTGCGCGTATTCGTGAAGAGGTCGCGACCATACTGGCGGGCTTTGGCAGCGGCAACGGCCACGTCTTCAACCTGGGGCACGGCATCCATCAGGATGTTGACCCGGAACACGCGGGTGTGTTCGTCAACGCTGTGCACGAGCTTTCTGCTCAGTACCACGGCCGTTGAGGCGGGCGAAAGCCCTAAAAAATTAAGGCGCCATTGGCGCCTTAATTTTTGGTATTGGCCCACGGGGGCCCTTTAACGAGAGAGACGCTTACTTGGCTGCGTAACGCTCGGCAGAGGTAACGATCTCGGCTTCGGCAGCGGCCTTGTCGCCCCAACCTTCAACCTTGACCCACTTGCCTGCTTCCAGCTCTTTGTAACGCTCGAAGAAGTGCTGGATCTGGGCTTTCAGCAGCTCGGGCAGATCGTTCACATCCTTGATGTGGTCGTACTGCTTGGTCAGCTTGGAGTGCGGAACGGCCACGATCTTGGCATCTTCGCCAGATTCGTCGGTCATCTTCAGCACGCCAACCGGGCGGCAGCGAATGACGGAGCCGGCCAGCAGCGGGTAAGGAGTCGGTACCAGCACGTCGACGGGGTCCCCATCCAGAGACAGGGTGGCGTTCACGTAACCGTAGTTGCACGGATAGAACATAGGGGTAGACATGAAGCGATCAACAAAGATGGCGCCGCTGTCCTTGTCGACTTCGTATTTGATCGGATCGGCATTCTGCGGGATTTCGATGATGACATAGATGTCGTCGGGCAGGCTCTTGCCAGCCGGTACCAGGTTCAGGCTCATGACGTTTCCTTCAGTGTTGGAGTCAAGTTTGCAGGCCGATATTATAGCGATGTCGCGTCAAATGACCATATTTCGAGGGCACTGTGACAGAGTTGGCTGATGTCGCGCAGCCTGGGTCTGCCAAATTGCTGCCACCTTCTCCGGGGTTGGTGATTTCTCGTCGCGACCGCGGCTTGTGCCGCAACCTCAACAACCCCTAGAATGCGCACTCCCTTTACTGGAAAAGGCAGCGGTATGCATATTCACATTCTCGGGATCTGCGGCACCTTCATGGGTGGTCTGGCGGTGTTGGCAAAACAGCTTGGCTATCGGGTGACCGGCTCGGATGCCAACGTCTATCCCCCCATGAGTACCCAGCTCGAGCAACAGGGCATAGAGTTGACCGAGGGTTATGATCCCTCCCAGCTTGATCCGGCTCCGGATCTGGTGGTGATCGGCAACGCCATGAGCCGTGGCAATCCCTGTGTGGAGTATGTGCTGGATCGCAATCTGCCCTATATTTCCGGTCCTCAGTGGCTGCTGGAGCATGTGCTGCAGGATCGCTGGGTGCTGGCCGTGGCGGGCACCCATGGCAAGACCACCACCGCCAGCATGCTGGCCTGGGTGCTGGAATACGCCAAGCTGGAGCCGGGTTTCCTTATCGGTGGGGTGCCGGGCAACTTCCCGGTCTCGGCCCGTCTGGGCTCAGCGCCCTTCTTCGTCATCGAAGCGGACGAGTATGACTGCGCCTTCTTCGACAAGCGCTCCAAGTTTGTTCACTACCATCCGCGCACCCTGGTGATGAACAACCTGGAGTTCGATCACGCTGACATATTCCCGGATCTGGCCGCCATCCAGCGCCAGTTCCACCACCTGATGCGCACAGTGCCGAGCAATGGCCGGGTGCTGTTCCCGCAGGCCGATGACAACCTCACTGCGGTGCGCAAGATGGGCTGCTGGAGCGAAGTCGAGCTGGTGGGTCAGGACGACGCCAAGTGGAAGGCGGTCAAGCTGACCGACGACGGCTCCGCCTTCGAGGTGTGGCTGGATGGGAGCAAGCAGGGCGAGGTGCACTGGGAGTGCATCGGCGAGCACAACGTCAACAACGGTCTGATGGCCATCGCCGCTGCTCGTCACGCCGGTGTCATGGTGGAGCATGGCATAGCCGCCCTCTGCCAGTTCAAGTCCCCCAAGCGGCGGATGGAGCTCAAGGGCGAGGTGGCGGGCATCAGCGTCTATGACGATTTTGCCCACCACCCCACCGCGATCGAGACCACCCTGGGCGGCCTGCGTGCCAAGGTGGGCAAGGCCCGCATCTTGGCGGTGCTGGAGCCACGCTCCAACACCATGAAGCTGGGAGTCCACAAGGAGGAGCTGGCAGCCTGTTTCGACGGCGCTGACGAGGTGTTCTTCTTCCAGCCACCCAACATAGGTTGGGATCTCGGGGAGGTGACCGCTCACATGAGCCGTCCGGCCAAGGTGTTCAACGAGCTGGAGACCCTGATCAACCGCCTGGTGGCCGAGTGCCGCGACGGCGATCATATTCTGATCATGAGCAACGGCGGTTTCGGCGGCATTCATGACAAGCTGATCGCCCGTCTCAAGGATTACCACGGCGAACTATGACGTCGTTGCTGATCCCTTGCGGTTGTTTGTTCCCATGCCAGAAGAGCCAAGGACCATCATGCTGAAACAAGTCACCCTGGCGCTGACCGGCGCCTCCGGCGCCCCCTACGCCCTGCGTCTGCTTCAGTGTCTGGTGCAGGCGGACTATCGGGTTTATCTGCTGGCCTCATCGGCGGCCAGAGTCGTGCTCAAGACAGAGCAGCAGCAGGATTGGCCCGGCTCCCCCAGGGATCTCTCCGCCTACCTCTGTCGCCAGTACGGCGCCAAAGAGGGTCAGATAGTGGCCTGCGGCAAGGAGGAGTGGTTCTCGCCGGTGGCCTCAGGGTCGGCGGCGCCGAAACAGATGGTGGTCTGCCCCTGTTCCATGGGTACAGTGTCGGCCATTGCCAACGGCGCTTCCGACAACCTGCTGGAGCGGGCGGCGGATGTGGTGATCAAGGAGCGCGGCCAGCTGATCCTGGTGCCCCGCGAGAGCCCCTTCTCCGCCATCCATCTGGAGAACATGCTCAAACTGGCGCGGCTCGGGGTGACTATAATGCCGGCCGCCCCCGGTTTTTATCATGAGCCCAAAAGCATCGATGATCTGGTGGACTTCATGGTGGCGCGGATCCTGGATCACCTCGGGATCGAGCATGGCCTGACAGAGCGTTGGGGCTACGCCAAATCTTGAGGCGAGATGTGAACAAATAGCAGACAAACAAAAGCGGCGCCGACCTGAACAGTCCGGCGCCGCTTTTTATTCACGAGGCGGGTTATGCAGCCTGGATGGGGGCCGTCACGTACTTGAACAGAAAATCGGTCACATCTTCCCGTGAGGGGCGTTGTGGCTGATTGATCATCTGCATCATGACGTAACCAAAGCCGGTCAGGGAGCGAGCCAGGTCCTGGGCGGACAGCACACTCTGGATCTCACCGGCATCCATGGCTTGTTGCAAGTGGGGCGCTATGCGTTCCAGCGCCTTGTCCAGCAACTTGGCGTAACGGGGCCAGACCTCTTCCCGCACCGATGAGCTCCACTCCAGCCAGATACTGGCGTGGTCGGGCTGATCGTAAGCGGCGTCAACAAACAGCTTCACGTGACGGTGAATGCTCTCTTTGACCGGGCCCTGGCCGGTATAGGCCTGTTCCAGCATCTGGTGAACGAAACGTTCGATCTCGGCCAACACCTCATCCACCAGCTCTTCGCGGGTGTTGAAATAGTTGAACACGGTAGCTACCGAGACTTTGGCCTGTTCTGCAATTTCGGCGTGACCCGCACGGCCAATGCCGCGACGGGAAAACACTTCGATGGCACATTCCATCAATTGATTGCGCCGAGCTTCCGGAGAAAGCCGGGTTCGACGTCTAATTTCTGCGCGTGGTTCCATAGTTTTTTCATCTAATAGTTATTGATTATGGTGTTTATAGTATTGTCACCGATAATGCCCGAGGGCCTGCTAACTCTATCAATTAAAATAAGCCGATAAAAGCATCACGTATGCCTGACGCCTCTCGGCTTGGATGGTAGAATCCTCGGTTTTGACGTTAATGAACGGCCAAATCCCCTTTGGCCATGAGGGAGTAAGTGATGAAACACACTGTCGAGGTGATGATCTCCGAGGCCGATGTTGCCGCCCGGATCGCCAAATTGGGTGAAGAGATCACCGCCCGTTATCAGGGTTCTGACGAAGTGGTCATGATTGGCCTGCTGCGTGGCTCCTGCGTCTTCCTGGCCGACTTGTGCCGCCAGACCCCGCTGCCCATTACCCTGGATTTTATGACTGCCTCCAGCTACGGCTCCGGCATGCGCAGCACCCGTGACGTTCGTATCCTGAAAGACCTGGATGATGACATCAAGGGCAAGGATGTGGTGATCGTCGAGGACATCATCGACACCGGTTACACCCTCAACAAGGTGCGTGAAATCCTGTCACTGCGCGAGCCGAAATCCCTGGCCATCTGCACCCTGCTGGACAAACCGTCCCGCCGCGAGGTGCAGGTGCCGGTGGACTGGATCGGTTTCTCCATTCCGGACGAATTCGTGGTGGGTTGTGGCATTGACTACGCCCAGAAGTACCGCAATCTGCCGTTTATCGGCAAAGTAGTTCCGCAAGAGTAAGCAAGGTCCAGGAAGATCACGGGCGAGGTGGTCTAGCGCCATCTTCTGTCTGCAGGCGGCCTTGGCCGCCTTTTCTGTATCGAGATGGGATCCGCCATCACAGAGGTTGCAATGAACGCATTGGAAATCAGCGGCCTGAAAAAGACCTATCAGGGGGGCGTCGAAGCCCTTAAAGGCATAGATCTCACCGTCAAGCAGGGGGATTTCTTCGCCCTGCTCGGCCCGAACGGCGCGGGCAAGTCCACCACCATAGGTGTCATCAGTTCACTGGTGAACAAGAGCGCCGGCAAGGTGAAGGTGTTTGGCTACGACATCGACAGCGATCTCGAACAGGCCAAGGCCCAGCTCGGCCTGGTACCGCAGGAGTTCAACTTCAGCCAGTTCGAGAAGGTGAGTCAGATAGTCACCCATCAGGCCGGTTTCTACGGCGTGCCCAGGGCGGAAGCCAAGATCCGCGCCGAGAAGTACCTGCGCCAGCTCGACTTGTGGGACAAACGCGACATGCCGGCCCGCACTCTCTCCGGCGGCATGAAGCGTCGGCTGATGATAGCCCGCGCCCTGATGCATGAGCCCAGACTGCTGATCCTGGATGAACCGACCGCCGGGGTGGATATCGAGATCCGCCGCTCCATGTGGACCTTCCTCAAAGAGCTCAACGAACAGGGCGTCACCATCATTCTCACCACCCACTATCTGGAAGAGGCCGAGATGCTGTGCCGCAACATCGGCATCATCGACAAGGGTCGGCTGATCGAGAACACCAGCATGAAAAACCTGCTGGGCAAGCTGGGCCGCGAGACCTTCATGCTGGATCTGGCGCCGGGCTCCGCCGTGCCAAACGTGCCCGAGTTCAACGGCCGCATGCAGGATGAACGCACCCTGGAAGTGGATCTGGAAAAGAGCCAGTCCCTCAACAGCCTGTTCGAGCAGTTGTCTAGCCAGCAAGTGCAGGTGCTGAGTATGCGCAACAAGGCCAACCGACTGGAAGAGTTGTTTGTCAACCTGGTCGAGGAGGGGAGAAAAGCATGAATCTGACCACCTACTACATCGCCTTCAAGAGCATTCTGGCCAAGGAGATAAGCCGCTTCACCCGGATCTGGATCCAGACTCTGGTGCCGCCCGCCATCACAATGAGCCTTTACTTTGTCATCTTCGGCAACCTCATCGGCTCGCGCATCGGTGACATGGGGGGCTTCAGTTACATGGAGTTCATCGTGCCCGGTCTCATCATGATGTCGGTGATCACCAACTCTTACTCGAACGTCGCCTCCTCCTTCTTCAGCGCCAAGTTCCAGCGCAACGTGGAAGAGTTGCTGGTAGCCCCTGTGCCCAACTACATCATCATCGCCGGGTACGTGGGTGGTGGCGTGGCGCGGGGTATCTGTGTCGGTCTCATCGTCACTCTGGTGTCGCTGTTCTTCGTGCCGTTGCAGATCCATCATCTGTTCAGCGTCTGCTTCACCGTGCTGCTCACCTCGATCCTGTTTTCCCTGGGCGGCCTCATCAATGCGATATTTGCCAAGACTTTTGACGACATCAGCATCATCCCCACTTTCGTGCTGACGCCGCTTACCTATCTGGGCGGGGTGTTTTACTCCATCAGCCTGCTGCCGCCCTTCTGGCAGGGGGTCTCCCAGGTGAACCCCATCATCTACATGGTGAACGCCTTCCGTTACGGCTTCCTCGGTATCTCCGATGTGCCGCTCGGCACCGCCTACCTCATCATCATCGGCTTCATAGTCGCGCTCTACGGGTTGGCCTGGTGGCTTATTTCCCGGGGGACCGGATTGCGGCACTGAGTTGCAACCATGAAAAAGGCGCCTGTTGGCGCCTTTTTACTGCATGAGGGTTAGCCCCGGAGGAGGGGCGCATCATATTGCGCCGGTTCGTCGCTGTAGACGCAGACGTTCCACTTGGCAGCCAGGCCATCCTCGGCCAGGCAGTAACGCTCGAAGAAGGATTTGATCTCGGCGCGCTGGCAGTGGGCCTCGAAGCTGGCCATGTCACGCCAGATCTCGTTGAAGACGATGGGGAAGCTCTCCCCTTCGGCAAACGGGCTGGGGATATGGCGGGTGACAATGTACTGCTGGCAGCCATCTTCCCGCAGCGTGTTTGGCTCGAGTGCCTGCAGCACCTGAAACAGGGCCTGTTCCTGGCCGGGCTTGGGCAGGAACTGGGCGATGCAATAAACCTTCTTGGACATGTAGTTCTCCTGATCGGGGTTGCTCAGGCGCTGAGCGTTACCACTCGGTTGTCGATGAGACGGGCCTTGCCCAGGTAAGCTGCCATCAGGATCACCAGATGTCGGCTCTTGTCGGTGGCCGACTCCAGGGTAGCAGCATCGACGATGTCGATGGCGTCGGTGCGAAAACCGGCGTTGTCGAGACGCTGGCTGGCCTGGGCCACCAGGGAGGGCAGGTGGTGATCGCCTCCTTCAATCTGCTCGGCAATCCAGTTCATGGTACGCGCCAGCTCGGGGGCCAGGGCCCGCTCGGCGGCGGTCAGATAGCCGTTGCGCGATGACAGCGCCAGCCCGTCTTCGGCCCGCACCGTGGGCACGCCGACGATCTCGACCGGGATGGCCATGTCGGACACCATCTTGCGAATGAGCGCCAGCTGCTGGTAATCCTTCTGGCCGAAACAGGCGACATCCGGTTGTACCAGGTTGAACAGCTTGGTCACTACGGTACTGACGCCACGAAAATGGCCCGGGCGCAGCGCCCCTTCCAGCAAGCCGGAGAGACCCGGCACTTCGACGAAGGTCTGGCTGGCCAGTCCCTGCGGATACATGATCTCCGGCGTCGGGGTGAACACCAGGTCGACGCCGGCAGCTTCCAGCGCAGCGCAATCCTGCTCCAGGGTGCGCGGATAGTTGGCGAGATCTTCGGCTTTGTCGAACTGCATCGGGTTGACGAAGATGCTGACCACCACCTTCTCGGCGTGGCTGTGCGCCTGCTCAACCAGAGTGAGATGGCCCTGATGCAGATTGCCCATGGTGGGCACGAATGCGATGGAACGCCCTTCACGGCGCCAAAGGCTAATCTGTTCACGTAAAACGAGAGGATTGTTAACGACCAACATCAGCAGTGCACCTTCGGATTAATCAAAGAGATATGGGTTAATAAATCAAAGGGATACGGATTAAATCAGCCTGCCATGAATGGCGAAACGGGGGCTTTCGCCCCCGTTGCCGTCCATGAGGCCTGGATCAGTTGAAGCTGTGCTCCGGGCCGGGGAAGGTACCCTCGCTCACCTGTTGCACATAGAGCCGGATGGCGGCATGCATGTCACCGGTTTCGGCCAGGAAGTTCTTGGTGAACTTGGGGACATAACCGGAGGTGATGCCGAAGGCATCGTGCATCACCAGGATCTGGCCGTCGGTGGCCGGGCCTGCACCAATGCCGATCACCGGGATCCGCAGTGCCTTGGTGATGCGCTCGGCCAGGGCGACCGGCACGCACTCGAGCACCAGCAGCTGGATGCCGGCTTCTTGCAGGCAGAGCGCCTGACGGTAGATCTCCTGGGCCTGATACTCGTCACGCCCCTGCACCTTGAAGCCGCCAAACACATGGACGGACTGGGGGGTGAGACCGAGGTGACCACAGACAGGCACGCCGTTGCGGGTCAGGTGGCGAATGCTGTCACACAGCCAGTCGCCCCCTTCCATCTTCACCATGCGGGCACCGGCCGCCATCAGGCGAGCGGCTGTCTGGTAGGTCTGCTCCGGGGTGGCATAGCTCATGAACGGCATGTCAGCGATGATCAGTGCATTGCTGGCACCACGGGCAACGCAACGGGTGTGATAGACCATCTCATCCACGCTGACGGCCAGGGTATCCTGACCCCCTTGCAGCACCATGCCCAGGGAATCGCCGATGAGCAGCACGTGGGCGCCCTCATCGTCGAACAGCTTGGCGAAGCTGGCATCATAGGCGGTGATGGCGGTGATTTTTTGGCCGTCCTGCTTCATCTTCAGCAGGCTGGCGGTGGTGATCTTGCTCATAACGTTTCAGGGCTCCTAAACGTCTGCACCGGGGGCAATGATGGCAAGATCATTGGTCGGGCAGCGGGCAACCAGTTCCGCGAGCGGGGTGCCGCAGGGCAGCACCAGAGCGGGCGCAATCTCGGCCAGGGGCAGCAGCACGAACTCCCGCTCCTTCATGCCGTAATGGGGAACGACGAGGCGATCGTGCCCTATGATCTGATCGCCATAGAGCAGCAGATCCAGATCCAGGGTTCTCGGGCCCCAACGCTCATCCTTGCGCACACGTCCCTGTCCCAGCTCGATTTTTTGCAATTGATCCAGCAAGGCCAAAGGGCCTAGCCGGGTCGTCAGCAGCACTACGGCATTGACGTAGTCCGGCTGATCCGCAGGGCCCATGGGGCGGCTGCTGTAAAATGAGGAAGCCTGTTGCAACTCGGACTCCGGCAGCGCCGCCAGTGCGGCGACGGCGCAGCGAGCCTGACCGAGTGGGTCAGCCAGATTGGAGCCGATGGCAACGAAGACCTCGGTCATGACGCTGGTAGTCACTGCGCCGCTTTCGGTTTGCGACGGCGCGGGCGACGACGGCTGCGACTGTTGCTATCACGTTTCTCGCCGTCACCGCTGCGGGGTTCACCGGCTTGGGCATGCTCGCCGCTCGCAGGGCGGCGGGTTGCTTCCCGTTGCAGTTGCGGGCGTACGTCAGGGTTGGACTCCACATAACGTTCCCACCAGCTGGCGAGCTCGCCAAGGCCTCTCTCGACCCGGTTGCGCAGCAACAGGAAGTCGTAGGCGGCGCGGAATTTCGGGTGCTCCATGGCACGCTCGGGATGACGGCCCTGACGGCGGGTCAGGCGCTGCTGCAGTGCCCAGATGTCGCGGACATCCGTGGTGAAGCGGCGTGGTACTGCGATGATACGTACCTGATTGTCCAGCACCTCGTTGATCGCCAGCATGAAGGCGTCGTGCCAGGGCAGGCCGCTTTCGTTTTCCAGCACGCGGGCACGGGCTTCGACACAGCCCCATAGCAGGGTGGCGTAGAGGAAGGCGGGGGTGACCCGTTTGTCTTCCCGCACCCGGGTATCGGTATCGATCAGCGCCAGCTCGATGAACTGCTCGAACGGCGAGGTGCCGTGCGGGGTGAACAGAGCGGCCACTTGCGGGAACAGCGGCTGGAACAGCCCGTATTCACGCATCAGCTTGTAGGTCGCCAGACCATCGCCAGCCAGGAACAGCTTGAGCGTCTCCTCAAACAGACGGGCGGGCGGAATATCCTGCAGCAGCGGGGCCAGCTCCTTGATGGGGGCGGCGCTGCGCGGGCTGATGGTCATGTCCAGCTTGGCGGCAAAACGCATGGCGCGCAGCATCCGCACCGGATCCTCGCGATAGCGGGTCTCGGGGTCGCCGATCAGCTCCAGTTTGCGCTGGGCGAGATCCTCTATGCCACCTTCGAAATCGTGCAGGGTGAAATCCCGGGCACTGTAGTAGAGGGCATTGACGGTAAAGTCGCGGCGCTCGGCATCCTCTTCGATGGTGCCGTAGACGTTGTCGCGCAGCAGCATGCCTTCATCAGACTGGGCCGATACATGCTTGCTGGTATTGACCTGATGGTGGTGACCCCTGAAGGTGGCCACTTCGATCACGTCACGACCAAAGACGATGTGGGCCAAGCGGAAGCGGCGGCCAATCAGGCGGCAGTTGCTGAACAGCGCCTTGATCTGCTCCGGCGTTGCGTTGGTGGCAATGTCGAAATCCTTTGGCGTTCTCCCGAGCAGAATATCCCGGACACCTCCGCCGACCAGGTAGGCATCATAGCCACCCTTGTTCAGGCGATAGAGCACCTTGAGCGCATTCTCGCTGATCTCTTTGCGCGAGATAGGGTGCTGGTCACGGCTTAAAGTACGACGCTGCCCGGTTACGTGGGCTGGGATGGGAGACTCCACCGACTGCTCGCCGTCTTCCTTGCCGAGCACCTTGCGGCAAAAGTTTGCGATCTGGGAAAAAATGGTACACCTCTTCATGACTTCTAAATTGACGGGAGGCCAAAAAATAGCGGCCTATCATAGCTCAGGCCTGACCAAATGAAAAACGATGTACTTCATTCAACAATTTCAGGCTTGGCTAAATAAAAAATTGTGCTGTCTATGTCAGAGAGCCCAGGCTGATCTTCTCTCTGGATGGGACTTGGTCGAGCCGCCAGTGGGCAATACCCCAGCCGATCATCTCGTCAATCCTGCTTGCCATCAGCTCGGGTGGCGGGCATTGGCCGAGAAACGTGAGTGCCTGCCACAGGGCTGGCCTGACCTCGTCAAGCGCCAGTGCCGGAGCATGGTTCTGCTTCGACAGTTTGTGGCCATCCGCCAGCACCGCCAGCGGCAGGTGTACCCAGGTGGGCACGTTTGCCCCTAGGGTCTGGTAGAGGGCAATCTGGCGCACCGTGGGCTCCAGCAGATCGGCGCCGCGCACTATCTCAGTGATGCCGCAGTCCATGTCATCTACCACTACAGCCAGGTTATAGGCATAGAGGCCGTCCCGGCGGCGGATGATGAAGTCCTCATCGGCAAGACCGGCGGGCACAGAGACTTGTCCCTGCAGCGCATCGTCGAAATGGTAGACGGGATGGCGCTGGCGCAGCCGGGCGGCGCAACCTTCTGCCGCCAGCCCCAGTGCGCGGCAGTGACCGTTGTAAAAGCCGCCGCCTGCCATGATCTCGCGCCGGGTACAGCGGCACCAGTAGAGATCCCCTGCCTGATAGAGCTGCGCTATGACGTCGTCATAGCGGCCGTGGCGCTGGCTCTGGTACATCACCTCCCCATCCCACTCAAGGCCATGGGCCTCCAGTGTCTGCAGGATAAGAGGGGCGGCACCGGCCATCTCCCGTGGCGGATCTATATCTTCGATCCGCACCAGCCAGCGTCCTTGCTGCGCCCTGGCCTGCAAGAAACTGCCGAGCGCCGCTATCAGGGAACCAAAGTGGAGCGGGCCTGACGGGGAGGGAGCAAAGCGGCCTATATAAGGGCGAGTCTGGGGAGACGGGACTGTATTCACGGACATGGCAATTCGGGCAAACGGTTCATTGAGGCTGCATTCTGGGACGCCCCAGCGAAAAGCTCAATAAAAAAGGGAGCCTGCAAGCTCCCTTTTTTCAGTTATGCCAGTGGTCGGTATCAACCGGCCATCTGTTTTTCCTTGATTTCAGCGAGTGTCTTGCAGTCGACACAGAGGTCGGCTGTCGGACGGGCTTCCAGACGACGGATGCCGATCTCGATACCGCAGTGTTCGCAGTAACCGAAGTCATCGTCTTCGAGCAGCACCAAGGTCTTCTCGATCTTCTTGATCAGCTTGCGCTCACGGTCGCGGGTACGCAGTTCAAGAGCGAACTCTTCTTCCTGCGCGGCACGATCCACGGGATCCGGAAAGTTGGCTGCCTCATCCTTCATATGGTCAACGGTGCGGTCAACTTCCTGCATCAGTTGATTGCGCCAGGCTCCCAGGATCTTGCGAAAATGTGCCTTTTGTTGGTCATTCATGTACTCCTCACCCGGTTTTTCCTGGTAAGGCGCCACACCCGCAACGGCCAGGGGGCCCAGAGATTTCCTGTTTTCGCCTGTTGGCATGCCCTGTCTCCTAATTCAGCACGCTACCCGTGCCATCCATAAATTGAGGGCGACATCTATAGCAGAAGGGTAACGCGTAGGCAAACAAGCCGTACCAATTATGTTACCCACACCTACATTTATTCGCTGCCCTCGGGTAGCAGGTGACAAGATTCAAACGGGATAAAATCTTGGGCCACCATGCTCTGCACCCCAACATGGGGTCGATAGCATAAAATTTCAACCCCTGCTGTAATTGCTTGCTCAATAAGCAGACTATAGTGCGGATCTATGTGTGCTGCAGGGCGCATTCTCACGATTCCGGAGTGTAAAACCATAAATAACAGCACGGCTCTGTGACCTGCTGCCTTCATGACCATCAATTCACGCAAGTGCTTGGCACCGCGGGCAGTGACCGCATCGGGAAAGTAGCCCATGCCGGGCTGCTCCCGCTCATCGAGCAGGGTTACCGACTTTACCTCTATGTAGCAATCCGGCTTGCCGTCATCTTCCAGCAGCAGGTCGATGCGACTGTTCTCTTCGCCATATTTCACCTCGGTGCGCAGCCTCGCATAACCGGTGAGCGGAGCCAGTGCCCCTTGTTCGATCAGCTCGCGGGCTATCTGGTTGGCGCGCACCGTGTTGACGCAAATAAAGTGGCCCGCCGGGCTCTCGGCGATCTCCCAGCTATGGGGCAGCTTGCGCTTGGGATTGTCGGAGGTGGAGTACCAGACCCGGGTACCAGGGTCGGCGCAGCCGGTCATGGCGCCGGTATTGGCGCAGTGAATGGTGATCACCTCGCCGTTGTCGAGCCGCACATCGGTCAGGAAGCGCTTGTAGCGGGAGATGAGCTGCCCGGACTGCAGGGGGGGATCGAAGATCATGGTGCGGTTCTCTTTTTTATAGGCAGGAAGCGAGGGCGATCGACTGTCACGACGCCATCTTCTCTCTGGCGCGCAGGGGCCAGCAGGCGAGCGGTTCATAGCGAACCCCGTCCGGCGCCGTGACCGACTGATAGAGGCAGAAGTGGTCTGCCTGCAACACAAAGTCAGGTGCTGGCAGATCTGCGGGGGCCTCGCCCGCCTTGCGTGACAGGGTCACATGGGGTCGGTAGCCCTGTTCCCCATTGCCCAGTCCCAGCTTTTCGCCGTGGCGGCGCAGGGCCCTGGCCAGTACATTGAGCTCGTTGGGCCATGTTTTGGGGCCCACCCAGGCCGCCTTGGCGCGGCTGAACCAGCCGGTTTCATCGAGGGTGATGGCAAGGGGTGGACAGTGCTGACGTTCTGCGGCGGCCATCAGGCGGGCGGTGGTGACCTGATCCGCTTCACCCAGAAAGGCCAGCGTCAGGTGGAGGTTTGCTTCAGGCACAGGTTGGCCGGGCCAGGGGCGCTGATCACGCCAGTCGATAAGCTCGGGGGCGAGCTGTTGCAGGGGCAGGGCAAAGAAAAGTTTGGCCATCTTGGTGAGGATGCCTTTTTACGCTCATAACATGGCGCCATTCTATGGCAGTCATCGCTGCCATGTCTCGCCATCCTGTTATCCCGTTTATATCTATGGTTCGAGTGGGATGACGGCCATGATGATCATCTTGCCGTCGCCTGTGCCGGCGACATCTGCTCACGGTGGCCGCGAATGCTATGGCAGAATGGGCGCCGTTTTAAGGTCGCTAACGTAAGGTGTTTGCCGCTTTGTCCCAACTCCCCATTGTTTCGGTGCTGCCAGCGCTGTTTGCCGCCATTGATGCCCATGCCAGCGTGATCCTGCAGGCCCCTCCCGGCGCGGGCAAGTCAACTCTGCTGCCGCTGGAGCTGGTGCGCCAGAACCGGCTGCCCGGTCGCATCATAATGCTGGAGCCCCGTCGACTGGCGGCGCGCAATATCGCCAGCTTCCTGGCTCGCCAGTTGGGGGAGAAAGTCGGGGAGCGCATCGGCTTGCGGGTCCGGGGCGAGAGTCGTACCAGCGCCCGGACCCGACTCGAGATTGTCACCGAGGGGGTGCTGACCCGAATGTTGCAGCAGGATCCCGAGCTCAGCGGCATTTCCCTGGTCATTTTCGATGAGTTCCACGAGCGCAGCCTGCATGCGGATACCGCGCTGGCGTTTGCCATCGAGAGCCAGCAGGGGCTGCGGGATGATCTCAAGCTGCTCATCATGTCCGCCACCCTGGATGGCATGGCGCTCGAGAGTCTGTTGCCCCATGCTCCCGTCATCCGCTCCGAAGGGCGCGGCTTTCCCATCGACTACCACTACCGTCCCGCCAACCGTCAGCAGTGGCTGGATCCTCAGGTGGGCGCCGTGGTGCTGGAAGCGCTGGCCAGCCATACCGGCAGTGCTCTGGTGTTCTTGCCAGGCCAGGGGGAGATAGAGCGGCTGGCGCAATGGCTGGAGGGGCGCTTGCCGGATGACGTGCGCCTGGCTCCCCTCTATGGTCGCCTCGACATGGCGGCCCAGCAGGCCGCCATCGAGCCGCCCCCTGCGGGTCAGCGTAAGCTGGTGCTCACCACCAATGTGGCTGAGACCTCCCTTACCATAGAGGGCATCAGTTTGGTCATCGACAGCGGATTGGAGCGGCGCGCCAGCTTTGATTTGAAAAGTGGCGTCACCCGGCTGGAGACCCGCCAGATCGCCAGGGCATCTGCCACCCAGCGGGCGGGCCGTGCTGGCCGTCTCGGTCCCGGGGTCTGCTACCGACTCTGGAGCGGCGAGGTGCAAGAGCGGCTCGCCGAGCAGAGTCCGCCCGACATTCTGACCCAGGAGCTGACCGGTCTGCTGCTGGATGCCGCCCAGTGGGGGGCAAAAGTAGAAAGCTTGCCACTGCTGGACATGCCTCCCGCCGCTGCCGTGGCCAGCGCCCAGCGGCTGCTGGTCAGCCTGGGCGCCATGACGCCGGAGGGTGAGCAACAACTTACCCCCGCCGGCCGCGCCATGGCTGCGTTCGGTACGCACCCCCGGTTGGCGCGCATGCTGCTGCGAGCCCGCGAGCTGGAAGCAGAGGGTCTGACAGGGATTGTCGCCGATGCGGCTTTCCTGGTGGCGCTGCTGGAAGAAGATCTGCGAGGATCGGAGCGCCTCTCCGTGCTGTTTCATCGCCGACAGGGCGCCCTGCGTCAGGGGGCGGCCCGCTGGTTCGAACGCCTCGGTGTCAGGTCCGACGCTTCTCAACGCCAATCCCGGGGGGAATGGCTCGGGTTGCTCTGCGCCCTCGCCTGGCCGGATCGGATCGGCAAGTTGCGCAGTGGCAGCCGCTATCAACTCAGTGGTGGGGTGAGCTGCGATCTGGTAGAAGGTCATCCATGCCAGGGACAAGGAGCCCTGATCGCCATCGAGATGGGGCAAAACGATCGTGGCAGCCGCATCTTCATCGCCGAGCCGGTGGAGCTGGACGAGCTGGCGCGCCAGCTGCCGGAGCTGGTAAGCGAGCGCCAGTGGTTCGACTGGGACGAGCGGGAGGAGCGGGTACGGGCCGAGCGCCAGCAGGTGATCGGCGAACTGGTGCTGAGCCAGCGGCCGCTGACGGATCTCTCCGATGAACAGAAGGGGCGCTGTTTGCTGCAGGGCATACGTCGCAAGGGGCTGCATGTGTTGCCCTGGGATGAGCAGAGCGAAGGGCTGCTGGCCCGATTGCGTTGCGCCCGCGACTGGCTGCCGGATGATGGCTGGCCTGCCATGGACGACGAAAGCCTGCTGGCGGGCCTCGAGGAGTGGCTGCTGCCTGCGGTGAGTGGCATGACCCGGCTGGAGCAGCTAAAAAGGCTCAATCTCTGCGACGTGCTGCGTCAATCCCTGTCCTGGCCGCTGCCCAAACGGCTGGATGAGGCGTTGCCGAGCCACTTCACGGCGCCGACTGGCAGCCGGGTACGCATCCGTTATCAGCCGGGCCAGGCGCCTGTGATCCCGGTGCGTATTCAGGAGATGTTCGGGCAAGGCACAACCCCGTGCGTGGCCGATGGACGGGTGGCGCTGGTGGTGGAGTTGCTCTCCCCGGCTCAGCGGCCGCTGCAGATCACCGCCGATCTCGCCGCCTTCTGGGCGGGCTCCTACGCCTTGGTAAAAAAAGAGATGAAGGGGCGTTATCCTCGTCACTACTGGCCGGATAACCCGCTGGAAGCCATGCCAACCAGGGTCACCAAGAAGAAGATGGGATTGCAGGATTAACCTCTCCCATTAAGGTCAGAGCCATATCAGGGGCCTGACAACAGAGTAAAAACGAGTTCAGGGACGAAAGCCTTGGTTTTCGTCGGGTCGACGGCATGAGTCGACCGGTAATCATGCCCGCGATGGCGATATAACGAATAGCAAAGAGGATTCATGGCAACGCAACGACGCAAGCGCACCCCCAAGAAGGTGGCGCCCAAACGCACCATCTGGCGCAAGCTGTTCTGGCTTGGCTTCAAGCTTTCCCTGGTGGTGGCGGCCTTCATGGTGGTATTTGGCATCTATCTCGATACCAAGGTGCGCGAGCGCTTTGACGGGGAGAAGTGGCAACTGCCGGTGATGGTTTACAGTCGTCCGCTGGAGCTCTATCCCAGCCAGCGCCTCTCCCAGGCCCAGATGCTGCGCGAGCTCAACATGCTGAGCTACAAGCAGGTGCGCCAGCCCCATACTCCGGGCGAGTACGCAGTGAGTGGCAATCGTATCGAGCTCATCCGCCGTCCATTCGCCTTCCATGACGGCGCCGACGGTGCCCGTGGCCTGCGCCTTACCTTCAGTGGCGCTCGTCTGGAAGGGATCCAGTCGCTGGAGAACCAGCGTCAACTCGGTTATGCCCAGATGGACCCGGTACTGCTCGATCGCCTCAATACCGAGGATCGGGAAGATCGTCTGCTGGTGCGCATCGCCGAGGTGCCGGACAGCCTGCTCATCACGCTGCTGACCACAGAGGATCGCGACTTTTACCAGCATGGCGGCGTCTCGCCGGTGGCCATCATGCGTGCCATGGTGGCCAACGTGCTGGCCGGTCGTACCGTGCAAGGGGGCAGTACCCTGACTCAGCAGCTGGCCAAGAACTTCTTTCTGACCCGCGAACGCAGCCTGTGGCGCAAACTGCAGGAAGCCTATATGGCGGTGCTGATTGACTACCGCTATAGCAAGGACGAGATCCTGGAGGCCTATCTCAACGAGGTCTATCTGGGGCAGAACTTCTCCCAGGGTGTGTATGGCTTCGGGCTCGCTTCCTACTTCTACTTCGGCATTCCGGTCAACGAGCTGGACATAGATCAGGTCGCCCTGCTGGTGGGGCTGGTGAAGGGACCCTCCTATTACGATCCCTGGCGCTTCCCGGAGCGGGCCAAGGCTCGTCGTGATCTGGTGCTCAAGCTGCTGATGGATCACGGCAGCCTGCAAGCGGCAGAGTACGAGCTGGCCAGCAAGCAGCCGCTTGGCATCATTACCCGTGGCCAGATGAGTTATGGCCGCACCCCGGCCTTCATGGGCCTGCTCAAGCGCGAGATCCAGAGCCGTTTCGGGCCTGATCTGCTCAAGCAGTCCGGCCTCAAGATCTTCACCAGCCTGGATCCCATCGCCCAGCATGCCGCCGAGCAGGCGGTCGCATCGGGACTGGCACTCATCGAGAAGCAGCGTGGCAAGAAGAAGCTGGAGGCGGCCATGGTGGTCTCCGACTGGCACAAGGGTGAAGTGGTTGCACTGGTGGGTGGCCGGGATCCGCGCTACGCCGGTTTCAACCGGGCGCTGGATGCCCGCCGGCAGATTGGCTCTCTGGTCAAGCCTGCCGTCTATCTGACCGGCCTCTCCAACGGACTGACGTTGGCGAGCCCGCTCAAGGACCAACCGATCCGCATTCGTGGCAAGGATGGCCAGATCTGGACACCGCAGAACTATGATCGCAAGTTCCGCCAGAGCGTGCCTTTGATGGATGCACTGGCCAGCTCCCTCAACGTGCCAACTGTCAACCTGGGTCTGCAAGTGGGGCTGGAGAAGGTGGTGGACACATTGCACAAGCTGGGGGTAGAGCAGGAGATCCAGCCCTACCCGTCACTGGTGTTGGGGGCTGTGGCCCTCTCCCCCATGGAGGTGAACCAGATGTATCTGCCCATCGCCAACCAGGGGATGACCCAGCCCTTGTCGGCCATCCGCGCCGTGGTCAACAGCGATGGCAGTACTCTCTATCAGCATGATCAGACCGCCAAGCGGGTCACGGACGAGCAGACCAGCTGGCTCACCCTGTTTGCCATGACCAAGACGGTGAGCCAGGGCACGGCCCGCTCACTCAACGCCAAGTTCCCCGGCGCCACCATGGCGGGCAAGACAGGCACCACCAACGAGCTGCGTGACTCCTGGTTTGCAGGGCTGGACAACAACGAGCTGGTCAGTGTCTGGGTGGGGCGTGACGACAACACACCGGCGGGGCTGACAGGCTCCAACGGCGCCCTGCAACTGTTTAGCGGTTACATGGGCCAGCGTGGCGTCAACAGCCTTGCCATCAAGATGCCGCAAGGGGTGAGCTGGGCCAACTTCTCCCGCGCCAGCGGGGCCAGAGTGGCCAGCGATTGCCCGGGCAGCCTGCAGGTGCCTGCCAAGCTGGCCGGGCTGGCCGAGCCCATGAGCTGCAGCAGCCCATCGCCACGCAGCGCACTGGATGACTGGTTCGGTGGTTTCTTCAACTGATAGATGAAACGGGCAGCGCAGGCTGCCCGTTTGACTGGAGTCCTCATGTCTTTGCCATTGTTTGACGCCATCCACCATGTGGCCATCATCGCCAGCGACTATGACCGCTCGCGTCACTTCTATCACCAGGTGTTGGGACTGCCCATCATTGCTGAAACCCTGCGTGAGGCGCGCCAATCCTGGAAGCTGGACTTGGGGCTGCCCGATGGCAGTCAGCTGGAGCTGTTCAGCTTTCCGGCCCCCCCTGAGCGTCCCTCACGCCCGGAGGCCTGTGGCTTGCGCCATCTGGCGTTCAGGGTGAGCGACCTGGACAGGGTCGTGCGGCATTTGCAGCATCATCAGATAGAGGTGGAGCCGGTGCGGGTGGATGAATTGACCGGCAAGCGTTTTACCTTTTTCGCTGATCCAGACGGTCTGCCGCTGGAGCTGTACGAGGTTAGCTAGCGTTTCTGTGATGCCGTCGCTCCCAGTAAAAAAGCCGCCCAGTCTGTGACCGGGCGGCTTTTTTCATTGTGGTGTCCCGTCCTGAATATGGTTTACACCTTTCCCCCACATAAACGGAGAGCCCGATGGGACAAGGTGTGAAACGGACACAGCGCGATTACTCGCTGACTTTTAAACTGGCACTGGTCGAGCAGATTG